>BTQB01000079.1:0-9218 GCA_036985655.1 Anaerolineae bacterium
GGTTCGGCCGCGTCTGATTCTTCACCAGATGAACCCAGAATTCTGTTCTGCTCTACATGTTTCTCCCAGGGTATGAAGTCCTCTTCAGAGGACTGTAGGTACAGGTGAGTATAAAAAAGCACATGATAGGCAATCTGCCAGAACTCATTCTTATACTCAGGCCCAGACCAAAGAGATTCTGGGCATTCCGCAATTGCCTGTTTCAGCATCTCTAGAGATGCATAGTATTGGGACTTGATGGTCTTTTTTGTACTCATATTGTCTCCCTTGGTAAATCGTGCCAAGAGTTAACTTTAGGTTCTAACCTTTTTTAGAAGCACACCCATCTAACCGAAGAAGGAAATTAAGAAACAAGGGAGTAAATTTTCACCAGCAGGCTTGCTTACCACCAGCACACAGGGCAAGCCATGATGGGCTGAATATAAACTTCGATTAATACCCTCGGCGAGACTCGAACTCACAACCTACGCATTAGGAGTGCGTCGCTCTATCCTTTGAGCTACGAGGGCTCTTGATGCACTCGATTTTAGCAACTTCAACCACCTACGTCTAATGAGATCAATCTGGTATTAAATTGCTTCACCAAATTTTTCTCTTCTGTTCCAATTCTAGCCGATTCTCTTAGGAGATTGGCAATTCCGCTCATTTGGGCCAAAATTAGGATTTGTTATCTCTACTAATAGCATTTTGATATGCGCCTTCGGTAACCATGAATCAGCGACCAATAAAGAGAATTGGCGTCCTAACCAGCGGTGGAGACGCCCAGGGAATGAACGCGGCCGTCAGGGCCGTCATCCGGACCGGGCTCGATCGCGGGTTGCAAGTTTATGCGATCTATGAGGGCTACATGGGCATGATCGACGGCGGTGAACGCATCAGGCCTATGAGCTGGAACAGTGTCGGCGGCATCTTACACAAGGGAGGGACAGTCATAGGCTCAGCTCGCTGTGAAGAGTTCCGGCAACGTTCTGGCCGCCTGAAAGCAGCCCACAACCTCATCCAAAAGGGAATTGGTGGTCTGATTATTATCGGAGGAGATGGCAGCCTGACCGGTGCCCATATATTCCGGAACGAATGGCCCGAGCTCTTAGCTGAACTACTCTCCTCGGGTAAGATCGATAGTAAACAGGCTGAGCTGCACCAACAGCTGTCGGTGGTTGGCATTATTGCCTCAATTGACAACGACTTTCACGGTACCGATATGACCATTGGCGCTGATTCCGCCCTTCACCGAATAACCGAGGCCCTGGATGCCATATCTAGCACGGCCGCCAGCCACCAGCGCACCTTTGTTGTAGAAGTAATGGGCCGGCGCTGTGGCTACCTGGCCCTGATGAGCGCCCTGGCTTCCGGCGTTGATTGGGCACTTATACCTGAAACCCCACCCAATCTCGAGAATTGGGAAGACAAAATGTGCCAGGTCTTGAAGAAAGGACGCCAGATGGGTAAGCGCGATAGTATAGTAATTGTCGCCGAAGGGGCTCAAGATCGCACTGGCAATCCAATTTCAAGTGATTATGTAAAGAACGTTCTCGAGGAAAAATTGGGAGAAGAGACCCGGGTTACCATTTTAGGCCATGTCCAGCGTGGTGGGTCACCCAGCGCCTTTGACCGCAACCTCAGCACGATGTTGGGGGCCGCTGCCGTTGAGGCCATTTTGGAGGGCGGCGATAAAGAGGACATACCTGTGATTGGCATGCGTGGCAATAAGATTACCCAGACACCTCTCTCTCTATGCCTGTTCAGGACTAATGAAGTATCCCAGGCAGTGGCTGATCTTGATTTTAAGCGTGCTCTGAAGAAGCGAGGTGGCAGCTTTGAGGAAGCTTTCCGCACATTTCGAACCTTATTACGCGCTCAACCCCATGAACCAGATACAGGCCAGGACAAATACCGCTTAGGCATAATGAACGCGGGGGCGCCCGCCCCTGGGATGAATACGGCCGTGCGAGCCGCTACCAGACTAGGTATTGACAGGGGCCATACACTTCTTGGGATCTATAACGGATTTCAAGGTCTGGTCGATGGCCAGATAGAAGAACTTGACTGGATGAGCGTAAACGGTTGGGCTCATCGAGGGGGCGCTGAATTGGGAACTAATCGAAAAATCCCTGTCGAGAGCGATTTTTACTCTATTGCCCGCAATATTGAGGAGCATGAAATCAACGGCCTATTGATGATTGGCGGCTGGTCAGGGTACGAGGCGATATTGGAGCTGCACCATCGCCGGTTTGATTTTCCGACCTTCGATATTCCCATGGTATGTTTGCCAGCTACAATTGATAATGATCTACCCGGTTCGGAACTGAGTATTGGGGCGGATACAGCCCTAAATAATATCGTTTCCTCCGTCGATAAGATCAAGCAGTCTGCGGTTGCGTCTCGCCGCGCTTTTGTCGTTGAGGTTATGGGCGCCTATTGTGGATACCTGGCTTTAATGAGCGCCTTGGCAACTGGCGCCGAACGGGTCTACTTACCTGAGGAAGGCGTGGTTTTGCAGGACCTGGTAGATGATGTAAACAGCCTTATAGAAGGCTTCAAACATGGGAAACGACTTGGAATGATGATCCGCAACGAAAAGGCCAACGAAACCTATTCTACTGGCTTTATGTGCGCCCTGTTCGAAGAAGAAGGGGGCGATTTATTTGACGTTCGCCAGGCTATATTGGGTCATGTCCAGCAAGGCGGCAATCCATCGCCCTTTGACCGGATAATGGCTACTCGGATGGCTGCTCTATGTATTGAATATTTGGCTGACCAACTTGGCCAACCAGGCCCGGTTAGCGCCTGTGTCGGGCAGAAAGGCGGCCGGCTTCTGTTCACTGACTTGGAGGATATTCCCAGGTTAATGGACAGGTATTTACGGCGTCCCAAGATCCAGTGGTGGCTTGATTTACGGCCGCTGGCTCGCGTTCTCGCTCAGCCTGGACCGAGGAAGGACCTTGATAGATGATATCTCTGATTGAGCATAAAATTAGATTACTGGAGTAATTGAAAATGAGGCTTGGAATCTTAACCGGAGGTGGGGATGTCCCTGGCCTGAACCCCTGTATAAAAGCAGTAGTTAACCGGGCTATTGATGAAGGTCACGAGGTCGTGGGTATTAGGCGAGGATGGGGCGGCCTGCTGTTAATCGATCGAGACGATCCGGAAACTATAAAAGAGTATACCCGGCCGTTAAGCCGCGAGGTCGTCCGAACTATCGATCGCTCAGGCGGGACAATTCTACATAGCTCCCGAACCAACCCCAGCAAGGTAAGCAGGAAAAAAGTGCCTGATTTCTTGAAGGATCCCGAACATTTAGAGGCTGAAGATAGTGATGATCGTCCTCGCGATTTCACCGTTCATATATTGGAGAATTTGGACTATTTAGGAATAGAGCGGCTGATTCCGATTGGTGGTGATGACACTTTGAGCTACGGAGAACGGCTTCATAGTGAGGGTTTCCCAGTTATAGCTATACCAAAGACCATGGATAATGATGTATATGGCACCGATTACTGCATTGGCTTCAGCACTGCTGTAACAAGGAGTGTTCAAATCATCAACCAATTGCGAACAAGCGTCGGCTCTCACGAGCGGATCGGTGTGATAGAGCTTTTTGGGCGAAATAGTGGTGAAACCAGTCTAGTAAGTTCATACCTGGCCGGCGTCGATCGGGCCCTAATCTCAGAAGTTCCCTTTGATCCAGAGAGGTTGGCCAAGTTTGTTATGAAAGACAAGAAAGCCAACCCCAGCAGCTATGCCATCGTTACCATCAGCGAAGGGGCTCATATGATCGGTGGAAAAGTCGTGGAATACGGCGAAACAGATTCGTACGGTCATCGTAAATTGGGTGGAATCGGTGAGATTGCCGGTGAAGCGCTTAAGAAACTTACCGGTCAAAATATTTTATATCAGCGGTTATCCTACTTGATGCGCTCTGGAGCGCCAGATGCACTGGACTTGATGGTGGCTGTGAATTTTGCTCACATTGCTATGGATCTAATTACTGCTGGAGAGAGCGGATGTTTGGTGGCCCTCCAGGAAGGAAAGTACACGTATACCCCCCTGACTGAGGTCACTAAGGGCGTTAAACGAGTTGATGTCGACCAGCTTTACGATTCAGAGGAGTACCGGCCGAAGGTGCGTCAAGTGGTTGGCAAGCCCATGTTTCTTTATTGATCTTTTTACTTGTTTTATAGGCTTATTGATTGGACTTTTCGACAAGCTTTGCCAGCTTTGAGAAACCGGCTTATGAAGAGATAGCTCCAAGATGGAGATACCTCTTCATAAACAAATGGCTTTACATTGACATCGCTTCGTATACTCTTATGCTTGTAATTATTGGACAGTTTTTTGCTATTTTTTCTGCCTCATCCATGTTTTCTGCATTTATTATTAAGTAGCCGGTTACTGCATCCAAATCTAGCGATAATTCTTTGGTTCCGTTATGTGTGATTTCTCTTCCAGATGCGAATGGGCTGCCGCTATCAACCATCTTGTCTCCTATTGATGCGAACCAATTGCCCCAGGCATCCATTATTTCCTGGGTAGGTGTTTCAAATCCGTAAGACAATAATACAAATTTTTTCATTCTTTCTCCTTTTTTTGTTTACTTATTTATCCAAAGATTGTGCATAGTTTTCTAAGATCTCTTCGTTGCTGCACCGGTAAGTGTGAAACTGCAATACCCAATTTTGAAGACAACGTAATGATTCCCGGTTGAATGTAAGAGAAATCGCCCTGTTTTCTTACGCATAACCATGCTCGCGTTCTCAAATATTTTTATGTGCTTGTAAATTGCAGGTAGTGAGAGACCTCGCAGGGAAGCTTGCCGACTCATAGAGCAGGATTTCAGACTTAAAACGGAAATGATCCGCCTGTGCTTGGGCTGGGGGTAAGATTAGTATGGCAATTGAATCTTGTCAACTTATATAAATGTCGACCCTTTAAGTCAGCTGAAAAAAGGCCATCAAAATACGCCACGGCCCAAAGTTGCTCTTGAGAAAAACCTATGACATCGAGGTTGACTGGTTTTTTTCAGTGGAGCTGACCTTGTTGGTTTGGTTTTTGTCTATACTTGGTTAGGCTGGTTTCTGAGAGAGCGGCGGGTCTGATGAGTGATTCTGTATCTTGCCGGGTTGAACAGTAAACAGTAAGCGCCGGCGTTTGTTTATAGCTCTTTTAATGTCAAATGAACCAAGAAAGTTAATTGACGGCGATTGCTCCCTAGCTCTAGTTAATTATGTACTCTTTTCCGCCTGTGTTAGCATTTTATAAGAACTGATATGATGCCTTGACACTAATTGATTCAGCCCAATAAAATAGGACTAAATGGAATACAAAGATTACTATAAAATCCTTGAGGTCGATAGAAAGGCTAGCGAGAAGGATATTAAACGCTCATATCGTCGACTTGCTCAGAAGTACCACCCCGACAAGAATCCAAACGATAATTCAGCCGAAGAAAAATTCAAGGAGATTAACGAGGCATACGAAGTCATAGGAACTCCTGAAAATCGGGCAAAATATGACCAGCTTGGCGCTAGTTATAAACGCTATCAGCAGATGGGTGGCGCCCCGGGGGGATTCGATTTTTCCCAGTGGTCGGCCGCAGGTGGTCCCTCAGGAACTTATCAACGAGTTAACATCGATCTCGATGATCTTTTTAGTGGTTCAGGGGGTTTCTCTGATTTCTTTAACAACATTTTTGGTGGTGGTTTTCAATCTCAACGCCGCGGACAGCAGGATATGTTTTCCCGGGGGGTTTCTCAAAAAGGTCAGGACATAGAACATCAGGTAGAGATCACACTTGAAGAAGCCTATCATGGAACTGCTCGCCGTATTCAAAGAGAAAATGGCGAGCAATTTACCGCAAAAATTCCCAAGGGCGCAAAGAACGGCACCAAGGTAAGGCTTCGAGGCAAGGGTGCGATCGGCCCTGCTGGACCAGGTGATCTGTATTTAGTGGTTAAAGTCCGAAAGCATGATCGCTTCAGTCGAAAAGGAGATAACTTGGAGGTCACTGTTCCTATCAATATAACAACCGCCGTTTTAGGTGGCAAAGTTGAGGTGCCAACTCTAAGTGGTCCAGTGAAGCTAACTATTCCCCCGGGAACCCAGGGGGGAAGGACATTCCGTCTTAAAGGTAGAGGGATGCCACGGCTCCGCCAAAAAGACCAATATGGCGATTTGCACGCTAAAATTCAAATTCAGGTGCCAGACACGCTAAGTGAAGAAGAGCGACTGCTTTACGAACAGCTGGCCGAAATATCTCGTCGATAAATTAGTAATTACAATAATTTGCTCGATACGTTAAAAAGCGATTTCCAAGGAAGAACGAATGATACTGAGGAATAATAAATATCTTGTACTATTTTTCACATTGTTGCTGCTGGCCACTGCTGCATGCGGCGTCAGTTCAATAACTAGTCAGGGAGCTGACTCTCTTTCCAAAGTGAGCGACAATTCACTAGTAGCCGAAGAACAAACAGTTTCGGAAAATGCTGATTCTGTTCCAACTGCTGAGATAACCCTAACCAATAGCGATTTTGCTGCTGAGGCTCGACAATCCCTGGACGGCCTGGATTTACAGTCAAGGCTCATAGAACTCTACGATCTAGTCAATCCGTCGGTTGTTCAAATTTTGGTTTACACAAGCAAAGCTGATCGAATTCCACTTGGTAGTGGAAGTGGCTTCGTATATGATTCTGAGGGGCGAATTGTTACCAATAATCACGTTGTTGCCGATGGCGCTGTATTCGAAGTAGTTTTTTCCGATGGCAGCAGAAGTTATGCAGATGTTGTAGGGAGGGATGTAGATAGCGATCTTGCGGTAATAGAAGTTGAGAATCTGCCTGAGAATGCCAATCCGGTTGAGCTGGGTGATTCAGATCAATTGCACGCCGGTCAGCTAGTTATTGCTATCGGCAACCCTTTCGGCGAACAGGGCTCGATGTCATTGGGAATCATCAGCGGGTTAGGCAGGAGCCTGGAATCTCAAAGAATATTGGACAATACCTTAGGAAATTATTCGCTGCCGCAAGTCATTCAGACCGATGCGCCGATTAATCCTGGTAATTCCGGTGGACCACTTCTTAATATGGATGCACAAGTTATTGGGGTCAACAGCGCCATACGTTCGACCACTGGAGTTAATTCTGGTGTTGGTTTTTCGATTCCCGTTAACGCTGTTAAACAGATTATTCCAGTGCTAATTGAAGAGGGCGAATATAAATATTCTTATATGGGCATCCAGATACAATCGCTAAACTTGAACCTTCAAGAGCGGTACGATCTCCTTCAACCATTTGGCGCCTATGTCACTGGAGTGACCCCCGGTGCGCCAGCTGATGATGCCGGCTTAATTCCTGCAAATCGAACTGACGGCAAGGGGGGCGACCTCATTATTGCTATTGAGGGCCAGGTAGTCGAAAACACTGAGTCGCTGATTGCCTACCTTGTATTTAAATCTAAGGTTGGGCAAACCGTCGATTTGACAGTTATTCGAGATGGTGAAACTATTAGCCTGCCGATGACTCTTGGCGCAAGACCTTAGTGGCTTGAACGGTTTGAAGAGGGGTGTGTCTGATTAACCTTACCTTATTCAAGGGAATAAAGGACGGACAGCCATTTGAAGTCATTCAAGCGACTTCATCAATTTATGATTCTAGTTACTGCCGTGGTAAGGTCCAAATAATATAATATTCGTTAACAAAACTTAATTTATTACATCGTTAAAATATCGTATTTTAAGGAGGTAGCAATGATCAGACAAGACGATCTGCAGGAGTTGCTGGCGGTAGATGCGGGGCAAGGTGTGATTGTCAGTTTATACATGAACGCTGACACGACTCAAGAGACCAGTGAAACAATAAAGAAGCAAGCTCGTGCTCTTATGAAGGATGCTAATTGCCCAGCAAAGGATTTTAAGGCCATTGAGAACTATTTGAATTTTTCCCATGACTGGGGCAAACCAGGCTTAGCTGTATTCTCGTCTGCTGAACTGGATTTTTTTCGGGCCTTCCCTTTAGCTATAGCCTTCAGAAATCGTATTCGTCTGTCAAACAAGCCCCATGTTAAACCATTAGCCCACCTGTTGGAACATTATGCACATTATGGTGTTATTGTGGTAGATAGAACTGAGGCCAGGTTTTTTGAGTACCATCTTGGCGAGTTGCAGTCAACCGGTGGGGCTACGGGTGAAGACGTTAGAAAGTTAAAACTTGGTGGGGGATCAGCCAGGAGCGGCCGTACTTCATCAGCTACAGGACAAAGGGGTGGGCAAGGCGGGCGGCATGAAGAAGAGGTCGTTCAACGGAACATCCGAGAGTTTTCATCGAAAGCGAATAAGTTTTACTCACTTAGGCCGATTCGCAGATTATTTATTGGTGGAACTAATGAAACAGTAGCTCAGTTTCGCGAACAGTTGTCCAAGCAGCTCCAAAGTCAGATTGCGGCCGTCTTTGCCGTAGATATGAATACAGGTGAACATGAGCTCAGGGCAAAAGCCCTAGATCTAATGGGTCAGGCCAATTTAGAAAGAGAAGAAAAGCTTGTCAAGACAATGATAGCTTCCGCCGCTAAGGGGGGAAATGCAGTATTAGGATTAGATGCCACTCTCCGGACAGTGAGCGAGGGCCGCGTTCAAACTTTAATTGTCAGTGATGGGTACCGGTCACCCGGGTACCACCATCAAAATTCCAATCTTCTTGCTGCGCGCCAAGATTATACCGCTGCTATTGGAGATGATGAACCTGAAAAAGTAGAAGATGTCGTCGAGGCTGCCGTTTACCGGACAATAGAACAAGGGGGAAAAGTGGAAATCGTGAGCGATAATTCCCAGCTGGAAGATGCAGGCAGAATAGGAGCGATATTACGCTACTGAGAAGCCACGCGTGCCGCTTATAGAATATATCCTTTAGTTGCACGACTGAAAAAACTCAGATTACGTCGATGTCACAGTTTTTTTCTTGAGTAACTTGGCGTCTTGGCGACTTGCGTGAGCTTTTTTCAGCAGATTCTCTAGTATGAAATAGGGACTGGTTTAGTGCCAGACCCACAATTTTTATGCAGCAAATTATTGATGATTTTATTAGGCAGTTGGCTGAATTCCCGCCATTAGATCATGTCACCAACCAATATGCCTACCATCAGGATCCCACAGTTGATCAGGCCAACGCCGTTCGGCGGCATAATCTCAGCCTTTATCTTGGCCAAATGCTAGATCGAAAACC
>BTQB01000080.1:0-9106 GCA_036985655.1 Anaerolineae bacterium
TACTCGAACGCCTGCGTGACGAAGGGGACAGACCGCTCTTGGCAGGAACCGATCCTGAGAAGAGAATCACCCAGTTGCTCAAGGCACGGGAAGAAGGGTATGAACAATTTCAGCAGGTCGCTACGAGTGGAAAATCACCGGATCAAGTGGCGTTAGAAATCATTATAAGGGCGAAGGAGATGATCCTCGAGAGCAGGCAGCAAAAATTGACAAGCATGCTCGTAGTGCGCCATCCCAATGGCCAATATCCCATTTTTGTTGGAGATGATCTCCTGCCAACTCTGAGCCACCGGTTATCATTGAACAGTTCGTTCGTCGTAATAACTGATGATAATGTGGGCCCTCTCTACAGCCACTTAATCGGCGTCTCCCAGCCCCTGCGAATCATCACCATGCCATCGGGGGAGGGCTATAAAAACCTGGATACTCTGACCCCTATCTACAGCCAACTGCTTGATTCCGGCCTTGATCGTTCCGGCGCCATAATCGCCTTGGGAGGAGGCGTTGTGGGGGATATGGCCGGTTTTCTAGCTGCCACCTACATGCGTGGCGTTCAATTGATCCAGTGCCCGACGACCCTTCTGTCGATGGTTGATGCCAGTATTGGGGGTAAGACCGGTGTCGACCTCGCCCAGGGTAAAAACCTGGTTGGCGCCTTCAAACAACCAACGGCTGTTTTAGCCGATCTCTCCACCTTAGAGACACTGCCAAAGGATGAATTTCTTTCTGGCATGGCTGAGGTCATTAAACATGGCATTATCGCCAGCCCAGAACTCCTGAAGAGGATACAGTCAGGCTCCTGGAAGACCTTCGGAGTAAATTACGACAACCAGTTCCAGGCCATGGTTGTCGAAGCTATAGAAATCAAGAAGGAGATCGTCCAGGAAGATCCCTTTGAGCGCGGGATTCGTGCCCACCTTAACCTTGGACATACCTTCGCCCATGCTATTGAAACAGTCACTCACTACCGGATCAAACATGGCTTTGCCGTCTCCATGGGTCTAACAGCGGCCGCCCACCTCTCGGCCGAACTTGGTCACTGCCATCCGGCATTCGCCGCCGTCATCGAGCATCTGCTGGCTGATGTCGGTCTCCCCACCCGGATTCCGCCTGAAATTGAACCAGGCCAGATGCTTGAGGTGATGCAGCGGGACAAGAAAAGGGTATCAGGCAGGATCCACTATGTGCTCATCCGTGCGGCCGGAGATGTATTCGTCACCAGTAACGTCCCCCAGCAGGCTGTAGTGGATACGATTATCGGGCTCCAACAGCCTGAAATCAAGTAAACATAAAGTAACAATTGTTGCCCCTTGCCCCTAAGATAAACCATTCTATCACTACTCTTAGTGCCTCAACCCGGGAATTGTTCCAGGACAAGAAACCGGTTGGCGTTAATTCGACGCTGATGGATTTTCACCAGCCGCTGGCCTGAAAAACGGTTTCCAGTAGTTGGTTTCTTTCCTCAGGGGTCATCAGCCGGGGACAACAATAATTTTCTATCAGACTCGTCACCAACTCTACGTTGAGAAGTCTGCCGTCATAGATCGTGTATATGTCGATAAAACTCTGGCGTGTCCCCAACATGTCCATCTGGTCAAAGAACAAATTTCCTAGTCCGTGATGGATAAAAGCGCCATTATAGAAATCAAAACCCTGGGCATGGTGACCCTGGCTGCCGCTGACAGCAGCTGCGCCAGCTTCTGCGACCAGTCTGAAATCGACCCGCTGCTCGGCCGTCGCACTGTATTGGTAAAACTCGTAATATTGGAGCGTTGCGATGACGAGATATCCATCTTCCTTGAGCGCCCTGATTTGATCGTAAAATGCGGGAAGATCACATGGACGGGATCCGGCTCTTTCTTCTGTCGCCCAGGCGAATGGTGGACCGGCCACATTGCATCCCACAAAGGCTATTTTATTACTGTTATGTTCGAATTGGGCTGGCTCGGCCGCCTCAACCAGGTTCCGGCCGCCGCCAAACAGCTCCAGTCCGGCCTCTCTATAGAGATCGAGCGTATATATGAAATTATCCACGCCCCAGTCATTTACATGGTTTCCTGTCAGCTCTACAACATCGACGCCTATTGAGAGAAGTAAATCCATGTATTTGTCTCGGGCGCAGAAGATAGGATCGCCCACTGGATTAGGATAGGGACAGTCGGGGGCAAAGGGGACTTCATGGCTGACATGGCTGATGTCGGCCGCTATCATATAGGGTCCGATATCCTTACCTGGGACGGTGACGCCTTGAATCTCCATCTGGTAAGCTGTCGCTCGGCCGAGGGCGGTTACGCCGCTCATCGCCACGGATGTGAGAAGATCTGGATTGAAATTCGTTTTTGGAAAGTCCCAGCTCTCCTGAAGTTTATCCTGGCCAACAATATCCCCAGAGGCGCCAAATGAAACCACCAGGGGCCACTTTGACCGTTCAAAATCTTTATCCAAAGGGGAAATGCCGTCCACCTTGAGTACTTTTATTTCAGGTGTAAGCTGGTGAACTGGCATCAGAGTCCATGAAGGGCGACCGGCCCAGAGCGCGCTGGATATCTCTGATGGCTGGACGATCCAGACTGCATTTGATGGTGGACCCCAGGTGGTTGTAAAAACATCAGCTGTTTCACTATCTAGAATGAGCTGGCCTAAATCATTTACGCCGCTCTGCCATCCCTCACGGATAGCCTCCATAGTCACCTGATCGGCGGTCGTGGCAAAAGGGCTTGCCGCCGTATATATCCACTCAGCCAACGGCCTTTGACCATTCTGTTTGATATTGATCACTGCCTGATCGTCTCTGCCTGGATCTTCTTCTATCCCAAACTGGACCGGCTTATCCCGGATGACGGTTTCGATGTATTGGATCAACTCAGATGGCAGGCTATCGCCAATTTGTATACTAAACTCCGGAGTTGAAGCATCGGGATTCCTAGCTCCGGTATTGGTAGGTTCGGCGGGAGTAGTTTCGGCCGTTGACGTAATTGCACTATTTCCTACCTTGAGTGTCGGTGTAGGAATTAAATCTGGCTCAGATGTGAACGGTAGGCTTGTCGGAGTATCGGCTGGCTGAGGACGACTGCCACTGCAAGCAGTCAAAGAAACAAGAATTATTAGCTTAAGTACCAATAGATAAGAGGGCTTAAAATCACTGATTCGCACTCGAGGATGATATGCAATTATAAACGTTATGTCAAAGTAATTACAAACGTAGAGTTGTCTTGTTTATTCATACGGTTATTTTGGCCCACTACCTTCGCCGATTGCCTCTTCTCCCCCTTACTTAAGGGTTGCGCTGCCAATCTAGTTGACACCTTCCCTTTTCATTTAGCAGGTGACACATTCGCTGAACAATAACATATACAACGCGCGCTCTACTTGACAATCATGGCTGATATCACCTAAAGTATTCGAATTATGTACTGAATGGTGTTTTATTTTTATTAGGTTGATATTATTGTTGGGAATTCGTTAGCAGAGCACCAATTGCTTCACATTATGTCAAATACCCTTCATGTGACATTCGCTTTAGATAGGACAGAAAATGACCAAAAATGGATATGATCTGAGGGATCCCATTTACTTTATAAATCGGGAACTGAGCGCGATCGAATTCTTCCGGCGTGTGTTGTATGAGGCCTTTGATGAAAGTCACCCTCTGCTCGAGCGGGTAAAGTTCATGGCCATCTTCAGCAATCTCCTGGATGAATTTTTTATGGTCCGCGTCTCAGGGCTTAAGCAGTTGGTTTTGCTCGGTATAACCGACCGCCCACCTGACGGTCTAACGCCGCGCGAACAACTAGTGGCTATTCACAATAAATTGACCGAACTCTCATCCCAGCAGATGGAATATTGGTGCTCCCAGTTGCATAGTCTATTAATTGAAGCTGGGATCCAGATCTTCGATTACAAAGAGCTAAAGACGCGTAAAAAAAGGAGACTGCGCGAATATTTTGAAAGTGAAATATTTCCAGTTTTAACGCCTCTTCTATTCGATCCTGGCCATCCTTTTCCCCATATATCCAATCTTAGTTTAAATCTAGCCGCCGAAATCCGCGATCCGTCGTCGGGCGCAAAGCTTTTCGCCAGAATAAAAGTACCGGCAATCTTACCGCGGCTGGTTCCTCTAAATCCCCTCGATCCGGACGAACTTCTACCACCGGCCGTTCAAAAATTTGTCTGGTTGGAACAGGTCGTTGCTGCTAATCTGGACAGTCTCTTTCCCGGTATGGAGGTTACGGCGACTTACCCATTCCGGGTGACCCGCAATACCGACATGGAGATCCAGGAGGAGGAAGCGGACGATCTGCTGCTGACGATCGAGGAAAGTTTGCGAATGCGCCACTTTGGTTTTGTAACCCGTCTGGAAATTGATCACAGTATGCCAGAATCCGTTCAGGAGATCCTGATGTCGAATTTGCAGGTGGGCAGTTTCGATTGTTACCAGGTCAACGGTCCCATTGGGTTAAGCAACCTGTGGGAACTGCACGGCCTGCAAAGACCCCAGCTTAAAGATGCTGTCTTTCAGCCCATGCTGCCTCCTCCACTGCGAACAAGCGAAAACATCTTCAACATTCTCAAGCGGCAAGACGTTCTTTTACACCATCCTTATGACAGTTTTATTCCTGTTGTAGATTTCGTCAATGCTGCTGCCGAGGATCCCAAGGTACTAGCTATCAAACAGACGCTATATCGAGTCGGTCCAAATCCACCGATTGTCCATGCTCTAATGCGCGCCAGGGAAAATGGCAAGCAGGTTTCCGTTCTTGTTGAACTAAAGGCTCGCTTTGATGAACAAGTCAATATCGAGTGGGCCAGGGCTTTAGAAAAGGCTGGTGTTCATGTTGTTTACGGTCTTATCGGCCTTAAGACTCACTGTAAACTCTGTCTGGTTGTTCGTCGCGAGAAAGAGGGCATTCGCCGGTACGTTCATATGGGCACCGGCAACTATAACGTCATAACAGCCAGGATGTACTCTGACATAGGTTTGATGACCAATGATGAACAGCTAGGGGCCGATGCCTCCGACCTCTTCAATTATTTAACTGGTTATTCTAAGCAGGAAGAGTACCGTAAATTCCTGGTTGCCCCGGTAAATTTACGTAAATATGTGCTGAAGTTCATCCACCAGGAAACAAGGCATGGGAATAACGGTTGCATTATTATTAAAATAAACCACCTGGTGGATGCAGAGATTATCACTGCCCTATACCGGGCATCCCAGGCTGGGGTTAAAATCAATTTAATGGTGAGGGGAATTTGTTGTCTGCGGCCGGGAGTTGAAGGTGTTAGCGAGAATATCCGTGTTATTAGTATTGTGGGCCGCTTCCTGGAACATAGTCGCATTTACTATTTCCACAATCTAGGAAAACCAAAACTTTATGTCGGCAGCGCCGATTTAATGCCCCGAAACATCGACAGGCGCGTGGAAGTACTCTTCCCCGTTGAAGACCCGATACTTAAACAAGAGATAATCGAGAACGTGCTCGACGTTTATTGGAAGGACACATCAAAAAGCAACTTATTGCAGCCAGATGGGAACTATTTAAAGGTAGTTGATCTAATCGAAGATGGGATTGAACCCTTTAACAGCCAGGATTATCTCCTTAACGGCCGTGTTACCCTCCAGCAGCCGGCAGAATTATCAGCCGAAAAGGCAGAAAAGGATTCAGCAAAGTTGAATTAGGGGGGAAGGTATAGGGTTGGTGGTCAGGCTTTTATAAGGGTGCTGCGCCCAGTATTACAGCCACAAACCAGACCATAAAATCCAGCTTCATAAGCTGGCTTAATCTCTCAAGCTGTTTGCCCGACGAGTTTCGCGTGACCCTGAGGATAACGTAAATCAGAACGGGAAATACCCCAAAAGCCACGATGTATGCATATACCGGCTTGTAAACATCAACCAGATATGGCACCAGCATAATCCAACCAGTCACGGCCGCCAGGATGAAGAAGACGATACGTGCATACCGTCTCCCCCAAGCAGTAGAAACGGTCTTGCATTTTAGTTTAAGATCCCCTTCATAATCAGCCAGGGTCTTAAGAACTTCCCTGCCGAGGATGGCTACACCAATTATGGCCGCTAATAATAATGTCGGTAACACGTTGCCGGCCGCGACCCCTCCAAATACGACGCTGAGTGCTGATATGGCCGCAACTGTGGCATTGCCCATGAGAACTGTACTCTTGAGCTTCCAGGAATATAAGTACAGGGCAATTGATACAAGGAGGGCGACTAAGAAGGCGGCGAGGCCAATAAAGGCTGCTATAAAAAGGCCCGTTCCGGTTAAAATGAGTGAAAAGATCCAGGCCGTTTTTGGACTGATAAGACCTGATGGTAAAACTCGTTGAGGTTGATTGATCTTGTCGATGTCAACATCGAGATAATCATTCCAGGCATTTCCGGCCCCAGTTATCAAAAAAACCACCAGAGCAGCGAGGGCCACATTAACCCATTCACCGGTGCCGGCAACATATCCCCCAAGAAAAACAGCCATGGCCCCCGTCAGCCCGTTAAACGGTCGGGCAAGTTTATAGAGGGCAAGCAACTTTTTCACTATGAACCTCCTCCATTCTGTTTACAATTATAATCTGACTCCATCATGACCGCAATATGTACATATTATCAATATTATATAGGTTCCAGTATTTTACGGACTTTATCTTCCTTTCCCTTCCTACCCAGAATTTTCCAACAATACGCTCATTAATTCAGAATGGATAATCAGGATCTGCAACGATTATCCCATCAATTAGACCAATAATCTCTGAAAGATATCAGAAATGTTCTCAAGCGGTTAAAATAGCATGATGATTACGAGTAAGGGTAACACGAAGATAAAGTGGGTGCGTCGTATTCAATCCAGTCGCCGCTTTCGTCAAAAGGAGAGGCTTTTTATTGTCGAGGGAAATCGCTGGATCCGGGAACTAGCCCAGTTGGAATATTGGCCTGCCTCTTTATTTGCGACTGAATCCTGGCTTCAAGAGCCGGAAAATCAATCTCTGATTAAGAATTTTCCAGTAACGCCCTTGACAGTAAGTGACCAGATAATGGATCATGCCAGTTCATTGGAGAGTGCGCCTGGCATACTAGCAGTGCCGCCAATGCCATCGATTTCCCTGCCAGAAGCGCCAGCCTTTATACTCATATTGGATCGGATTGCAAACCCGGGCAATCTCGGCAGCTTACTTCGATCAGCCGCTGCTGCCGGTGTCGATGGGGTTTTATTGACGCCCGGATGTGCTGATCCGTTTAATCCAAAGGCTCTAAGAGGCGGGATGGGCGTCCAAATTCGCCTGCCTATCGAAAATCTTGAATGGGCTGATATTCGACATCTTACAGATTCTCTGGCGGTTTTTATTGCCTCGAGCCGGGGAGGAAGAACCTTTTATAGTGTGGATTGGCGTTTTCCTTCAGCCGTAATTATCGGGAGCGAAGCGTCTGGTCCTAGCGAGGAAGCTCAGAATCTGGCTCAATCCGAAATTACAATCCCAATGCGAAGTGGAGTCGAATCCCTCAACGCAGCTGTTGCAGGTGGAATTATATTATTTGAGGTCGCCCGCCAACGAGCGGAGCTAAATAACTAATAACCGATCCCATTCAGGGACCAGATCCCATTCAGGGAACGATCTTTACCTTGAAGGTACTTTTATCGACTTCTGGGTCTAAACTTTTGTATGAATATGGGCGCTGGCACTCAGGGCAAATTCCCTGAAAAGTATCTAGTTCCATATCTATATGGCTCCCATATGACTTTTGAACTAACAAATGTATTTCATGATCCCAGCTTAAACTTAACCAGCCAGCAGCGCTTTCATCAACAGCCGAATCAAAATCGTCACTTATTAGTCGGTAACCAGTGAGAAAATAGCTGCATCGTGGACAGGCAACAAAGGATGCAATCACTTCGCTCTTACTCATCTTTTGTTGTTGCCTGGAGCTCTTCGCAGGTGTCATGCCGTCACTGTAATTGGTTTAATTTAATAACTCCGCTGAAAAAACTCAGAAAACGTCGATGTCACAATTTTTTACCTAGTGTAACTTTGCGCCCGTCTTGGAGTGGGCTTTTTTTAACAGACTCATAATTACTGTTTGATTTTACCCTATTCGGCCGAACACAGGATAATTATAATCATGAATATTAGATCCATCACTCTATTGGAAGAACCCGATATCGATATTGAGCTCGCTTCTCGCTTCTTTTCTGAAGCGAGAGAGGCCTTCCATCTTCCAGTACAAACTGTGCGGATCGCTTTAACCCCCTTTCCTAATTGGTCAAATGAGATTGGGTTGGTTGATTCTAATTTGTACGAAATAAAGGCAGCAAATCTGGTTAGTACATTCTTCGATTCTGGCGCTGATTACATTAATCTGGGGCCAGTGCTTCTGGAACATGATCCAGGCTGGCTGAAGATGGTGCCCGAACTCTTGGCCATCGACGAGAGGATTTCCACAAGTGCGGAGATTGCCGATACAAATGGATCAATAGATATTGGCCGTTGCCACCTGGTTGCCCAAACCATAATTGATATCAGTAAAATCAGGCCAGGTGGTTTTGGCAACTTCAGTTTTGCAGCAACGGCTAACTGCCCAGCACGAACACCCTTCTTCCCTGTTTCCTACCATGGCGGTGGACCCAGGCAATTTTCCATTGGGACTGAGTCGGCCGATCTTGTCCTCAGCGTAATCGAAGCGTCTACTAATTTAGAGAATGCGCGAGAAAACCTGATCCAGGCGATCGAAGAGGAGGCAGCGGCTATTTCTGAAACAGCGCTCGAATTAGAGGCCGCTTTTACTATTCAATTTGCCGGCGTCGATTTTTCCCTGGCGCCCTTTCCCGAATACAGAAAAAGCCTGGGCGCAGCTTTGGAAGCGGTTGGATTACCTGCACTCGGGCATCCTGGTTCGCTCTTTTCAGCGGCCTTTCTCGCTGATACGCTTAGCCGGGCTCGATTTAAACGATGTGGCTTTAACGGGCTTCTCCTTCCCGTTCTCGAGGACTCGGTGATAGCCCAGCGTGTCGCCAGCAGGAATTTATCCATCGATCAACTATTAGCTTTTTCGGCGGTATGTGGCACTGGACTAGACATAATACCAATCCCTGGGGATGTTAAG
>BTQB01000081.1:0-9064 GCA_036985655.1 Anaerolineae bacterium
ACGCTGGCTTGAGCGATGATCTTAGTCCACTCCTTAGAAACCTCTCCATTAATTTTATACAGCTCAAATAGAGGTGACTGTTGGTTCGCCTGAACCCAATACCGAAAATCAGTCGCCAATAAGGCTTTTTGCTCTGTGATTATGATCCATCCGGCAGAACCAGTAAAGCCGCTAACCCACCTTCTGTTGGCAGAACTGCCAATCAACAGGCCTTCAACGTTCCATTGAACCAATAGAGCTCTAACTGCCTCCAGACGATTTTCATATATACCATCAATAGAGCCTAACACAATGAATCAACTCGCGGTCTTATCATCGCAGCCGGTCAATCTCGGCCGCTAATATCTCATGCAGTATTGCCGTCATCGCACCATATGTTGGATCCATCCCAAAATAAGATAGATTTCGGAATCCAAGGTTTTTTCCTTTGCTCATAGGTGTATCTGAAGCGTAATGCAAGATTCCAATTGAAAATGGTGCGCCATATAGATTTATCAACTCATTATTTGGATACCGTTCAGGACGGATCATCTCATAAATGCTGCTAAGATATGGTCCTGCTTCCATCTCAATAATCGTGTAGCCCTCCTGATAAAAAACGGACATGTAATCTTCATTTTGCAGAAAAGTACCAAGAGCTGTTATCGATTTCTGATTGTCCATTACCGTCCCATAAACAAGGTAGGGCGCCACATCGTCCGCTGAAAAGCAATTATTAAATAGGAAGGTATTTCTTGAATGTTCATCGTGGACGACATTGGGAATCATGACATCTCCAATACGCCCATTGAGCGTGGCTGCCTTGCCCATGATGAAAATGCCTCTGATCTCGGCCGAATTTCTGACAATTTCTGTGAGGACCAGGTATGCAGCCTGACCAAGTGGGAAATCTATATTAACAATCAGTGCGTTGCTTTTTTTCAGTAATTCTATTCCTGAAAACTGCAATCGAGGATCAAGGCAAGTGGAATCGAGCTTATTAATTTCGGCCGCTTGAAATTCCACATCAAAGACATGCCGGCTAGGTACCCGACGTATCCCATATAGGATTTCATGTTTAATTCTTTCCTCGGCTGCCCCTGGATTACGATCCTCGAATTTTTTAAGCGTATAGTAGAGAAAATTTTCCCAACTGCTGGGAACATTTGAAGCATGGATATCAGCATATTCCTTCTGAAGATCGACTGTGCCTTGATCGTAGATAAATTCAACCAGTTCATTTTCTCTTCTTAAGGCAAATCCACCTAGAAGATTGGCCAGGCTGTGGGTATTGCTCGAGACAAAGTAGATAGGATGATCCTCAAAATGAATCTCGCTAATTTCCTCCTGAATATTGTTCCACCAGCGGCGCGTGGCCCGTTTGTAATCCGCCAGAGACCCGGCTAATAGAAGGACGGATAGCGACTGTTTCTCTTGGGCAATAAGCATGAGATTTCTGGCTAAATCGATCTCCCATATTCGACGAAGACGATCCAGGTCATCCAGCGGAAGATCACTCAGTCTCGATAATTCCTCCAGGACCTTCTGATTGACAGGATTGCCTAAGTTCTGTCCCAAGAGTTCAATAATCTCTGGTCTGTTCAGGATTCGATACAGTTTACCTCGCTCAATCTCGTAGGCTGTTAGCGAGGGAATGAGATCGTCGATATCAGATCGACTAGCAATGTAGACAGCAACCGTTTCCTTGCCATCATAATAGGTGTAGCGGCGCCTTCCAGGCGCGCTTACTAACTGCCAGGTCTCAACTTCGGGGTACCCATGCTCAGTAAAGACCTCTTCAGATTGACCCATCACCACCAGGCGCGTATTAGCGATACAAGCAGGCAAACGAAGAATGACATAGATGAATGCCGCGAAATCCGGGTAGGTCTCGTCTGCATCGACGTGTAAAGCTGAATTCATCCTGGTGTGTGCCTCTATCAAAGTCTTTAGTTGAACTTCACGTGTACTTCGCAAGAGAGAAAAATAGGTACGAAGGTAAAGTTCGATCTCCTCACTTAGTTGACTGGGAACGGTTCTATCCATAATGAATCCAAATTGTTTAAGCGACTGCAAAAGATAACTATTTATTTGGGGCCGAAGTCACTCTCACATTAGAAACGGGCTTCAGGCTGATGTTAGCCAATAAATTGTTAATTATGGAACAATTTCGATTTGGCCATCGCCAGCGAGCACCTCGCCAATAACATAAGCTTCCGGGCACAATTCTTGAACAATATTAACCTTTTTAGGCCAGACAGCCATTAACAGTCCGCCAGACGTTTCAGGGGTCAACATCATGTCGCCAATTAATTCAGGCACTGCGCTATTAAAGGAGATCCAAGGAGTGAAAAAATGTTTATTGTTGCCCATACCTCCAGGAAATGCACCAGATTCTCCATACTCGACTGCCCCAGGAAGCCATTGGAGTGAATTGGCGAAGATCCTGAAGCGAACATGACCTAAATGAGCCATTTCGTGAGCATGTCCCAACAATCCAAAACCTGTGATATCGGTGACGCTTTTAGCTCCGGCCGCTTTTGCTGCAGCAGCAGCGACGTTATTCAACCTTTTCATGCTCACCGTTGCGTTGGCAATATCCTTATCTTTCGCAATCTGTTGTTTCAACGCGGTTGTTACAACTCCGACACCGAGTTTCTTGGTAAGTATTAGAACTTCGCCGGGTTTACTGCCACCTTTAGTAAGAAGTGATTTGGGATCCACTACTCCTGTAACAGCAAGTCCGTATTTTGGCTCTTTGTCATTTATACTGTGCCCGCCAGCAACAACAGCGCCCGCTTCCGCAATTTTTTCGGCTCCACCCCGCAAGATTTCCTGAAGATGTCGAAGATCCATACCTTCTGGAAAGGCAACCAAATTTATAGCAAATAGCGGCTTCCCGCCCATAGCATATACATCTGACAAGGCGTTGGCAGCAGCGATCGAACCGAAGTCATAAGGATCATCCACTACAGGTGGGAAGAAATCGGTTGTGCTTACAATAGCCTGATTGGCGTTCAATCTGTAAACAGCCGCGTCATCGGCTGAATCAAGACCAACCAGCAGATCAGGATAATCTACTGCTCTAAATGTATCTCTTAATGGCTGTAGCACGTACGCCAGATCGGCCGGGCCGAGTTTCGACGCTCAACCCGCACAGGATGCCAGCGATGTCAGCCGGATGCTCTTGTTGATTTTCATATCCTCGTTTTTGATTACTGCCTTTCATTCCACAATAGGGTCAAGGTGAGTATACCGGAGCCATAAAGTAGCGTAAAGATCAATGAAGCATGATTGACGTCTGCTCACCCCAAATTTATAATCCTGGCTTGATGGGTAAGTTAAAGCCGTTGTCAATTTTTGAGAGGTTCGCCCGAAGGCTGGTTGAGGGATCGATAGATCGTCTCTTACTCGAAGAAGGCGATTGGATGCAGGTTGCGCGCCAGCTGATTTCTGTGGCAGATGCCAGCGAAATCAAAGGTCTTGTGGCAAATGAATACGCAATTAATTACAGCCCTAAGTTATTAACAAATAGCATTGGTGATCAAAATAAAGTAGCTGAAGAACTTGAGGGATTGTTAGAGGAGTATCTAGCTGAATCCAATAGAGAGATGGCTGGATCACTAAAATTGAGATTAATATTAGACAGTTCTTTAGGGTCCAATGAATTTTCGATAGAAGCATACCATTCTGATAGCAAGAACGAATTAACTCGAAGATATCGCCGGACAAATGCGAACTCTATCAAGGGCGTTTTACATGATCAACAAGCCTATTTAATAATCGGGGGCAAGCGACACGTGCCAATTAATAAGGCAGCACTCACCATTGGACGTCATCTAGACAATGATATTGTTATTGAATCATCCACGGTTAGCCGTCATCATGCTCAAATTAAATGGCGCTATGGCCAATTTATCCTGTATGATTTGGGCAGCAGAACGGGTACCCTGATCAATGGCCACCAGGTATCAGATAGTGTATTAAAACCCGGAGATGTCATCGATGTCGGGAATATTAAGATAATATTTGGGGAAGGTGGGGAACTGGGAGTAGAAAGGAATTTTCTTGTAAATGAAAAAGGGGATACCAAGCCGCTGCCTCCTCTAAGCGAAGAATGAGCCCTGAACAAATCCTGTTTATTCTGCGATTAATCGGTGCCATAGCGCTTCTCCTATTTATGGCTCTAATTGCCTGGTTGATATACCAGGATATTCGAGTCGTAACCGAGTTAGATGAGAATGGCAGCCACCGATATGGCAAGTTACTAGTGGTTGGTAACGAATCAAGCCCAATTCCGTCAGGCAGCGCATTTCCCCTTCTGCCGGTAACCAGCATCGGCCGCGCCCAATCAAATACGATAGTCATCGATGATGATTTTGTCTCCAACCGTCATGTCCTCTTCTCCTTACGTGGTAGACATTGGTGGGTAGAAGACTTAGGGAGCCGGAACGGCACCGGTTTAAATGATCACCCTCTCGAATCACCAACCGTACTCTCTGAGGGTGATATAATAACAATCGGCCACACAAAATTCCGAATAGCACTATAATTCAGCCCAACTAACCTGAGACAATCGAAAAATAATATATTTGTTTGGCACGATTGATTATCTTCTTGAAGGTAATTTCTATATCCTCCATTAATAACTTGACATAACAAGAACCAACCACAAGAATTGTGAGTGGGAGAATATTATGACATATCATGGCAGTGGCTGGTGGGCATATTTTAGTCACAATGAAAAACAAGATCAGCCATCTTTAAATCGGACATTGTTAGAGAGGGTTTGGATTTTTGCCAGGCCTTACAGGATGAAGGTTTTTGGATTACTGATAACAATTATTTTAATCTCAGGCCTATCCCTTATTCCGCCGCTTTTATTCCGAAGTTTCATTGATGAAGCCTTGCCGAACGAAGATATCCGGCAGCTGAATCTTCTGGCTTTGGGCATGTTGATGGTCCCGTTGGTCAATGGCATCATTGGCGTATGGCAGCGCCGTCTAAGCGCGGAGGTAGGGGAGGGTGTAATCTTTGATTTAAGACGAGCTCTCTATGACCATATGATCCGCATGTCACTCCGGTTTTACACTCGAACCCGCACTGGCGAATTAATGTCGAGATTAAATAACGATGTCGTTGGAGCTCAGAGGGCATTAACCAGCACCTTGGTAACCATCATCGCAAATATAATTGCCTTGGTCTCTACACTAATTGTTATGCTTATCATCGAATGGCGGCTGACTCTTCTAGGATTGGCGATCCTACCGCTTTTTGCCCTGCCAGCCAGGCGGGTCGCGAGAAAGCTCCGCGTCATAAGACGCCGATCAATGGAATTGAACGCAGAGATGAATGCCGATATGAACGAAACCTTAAACATTAGCGGCGCCTTGCTGGTGAAGCTTTTTGGCAGGCAGCAGCATGAAAAGAATAAATTCTCAGCCAATGCCGGGAGCGTGCGTGACGTGGGCATTGAATCCGCTGTCGTTAGCCAGTGGTTCTTCTTGGGCTTAGGCGTCGTCGGGGCAATAGGAACGGCTGTCGTTTACTGGGCAGGAGGCTGGCTTGTTCTTCAGGGTGCGTTTACGGTGGGTACCATTGTTGCCTTCAGCGCCTATTTAACCAGGCTGTATGGACCTCTCATTTCACTTACTAATGCCCCGGTCGAATTTGCCCAAAGCATGGTCAGTTTTGAGCGTGTATTCGAAGCCCTCGACATTCCGGTTGAGATTGATGAAAGGCCAAGGGCAGTAGAACTGCCCCGCGCCAACGGGAACATCATTTTTGAAGATGTCACCTTTACCTATGAAAGTATAGCTCCCGAACACGGAAAAGGGCTGCAGGAGGTAGCACGTTTTGGTTGGGGAGCTGACCGACAGGCATTGGTTAAGAGAGGAAAACAACCCAACGGTGATAAAGAGGACGGGGCTGCGGCCGATCCAACAAAGCCAACAGGGGCGCGTCCTGCTCTGAACGGAGTCAGCTTTAAGATCGATCCCGGAGAATTAGTTGCTCTTGTCGGGCCAAGTGGGGCAGGAAAGACAACAATCACTTATTTATTGCCCCGGTTGTACGATCCGACCAGCGGCCGGGTTTTACTCGACGGGCACGATCTAAGAGATCTCACACTCAATTCTCTATCCAATAACATAGGCATGGTTACCCAGGATACATACTTATTTTATGACACGATCAGGGCGAATCTACTTTATGCACAACCAGGGGCTACAGATTCCGAAATGGTAGCGGCAGCAAAAACCGCCAATATTCACGATTTTATTTCTTCTCTACCAGATGGATATTACACCGTGGTTGGAGAACGAGGTTATCGTTTAAGCGGCGGTGAACGGCAGCGAATCGCTATCGCTCGCGTAGTGCTGAAGGATCCACGAATTCTCGTTTTAGACGAAGCCACATCCCATCTCGATTCCATCTCTGAATCGCTAATCCAGGAAGCTCTCCAGACGGTTATGAAGGACCGGACCAACCTGGTAATAGCTCATAGGCTGTCAACCGTAAAATCGGCCGATAAGATTTTGGTTATGAACGAGGGTAGGTTGGTAGAACGCGGCTCACACCAGGAATTAGTACAAAAGAATGGCTTATATAAGGAGCTCTATGTAACTCAATTCCAGCCGACTCCAACACCCGAAGATGAGGTAAGGGCTATAGCGGCCGACTAGGTCAAACACCAACATTGGCTATTAAATGTCTGGAAACATAGTCGATTTTATAATTCACTATATTTGCACTTTTTGCTTGTCGTTCCCGCGAAGGCGGGAATCCACTCTGGCTGGGAAGATGGATACCTGCCTTCGCAGAGCCTGCCCTCACGAAGGTGGGGGTATGACAACTTCACCATTGGCAGGTTTTCTGCAAACAAAGTGATAATGGCTGCCAGCCACGTTTCCCGCCAATGGTATTCTATAAATGCTTGAGGTATAGATTGCGCTTAGCCCCCCAATTCATTGTATTGAAATTAATCTTCTCTAGATAGGCCAAGCCACAGCGTGCCATAAGGCGGCAACGATACAGTGATGTCACCATCTCTGCTAATGTCAACCCATCTGCCGTTCAACAGATCTAACACGCCATTGGAGAGGTCGCTTTCCAGTTCAGAACTATTTAGGTGAGTCTGGATTGTGCACCTGGAAACATTATGAATACCTACAAATTTTTTTGTTCCATCAATCGAAGTTCTTAAACAAGTAAAGAGGGAAGGGTGGACCATCTTTATCGATTGACCGGCTGAAGGATGAAAAGTTTCCCAACTGCGCCTCACTTTCATCAACTTGCGGTAGCCTTGGTAAACATATGACCTGAGAGAGCCGGCTTCTGCCAGTTCGGAGCGCAGATCTTCTACATTCAGCTTCTGGCGATTGATCGTCCTGGCCAATCCTGTTTTTTTCACCCCCTCGATCCAGCCACGGGAGCCAAATATGCTGTGAAAATAGATTCCCGGTACCCCTTGAATGGCCAGCATGATGGCCTGCGAAGTTAGAAAACGACTGGATATCAATCTCAAATCATAATTCGGGTCCTCAAAATCAGAAAGAGCATCCAGGTAATTAATATTTAGCTCATAGGGGCTTTTTGAACCATCAGGATTTGCACGATAAGAAACAGAACCCCCTAATTCTTCAACTTTTTGGGCCATCTTATCAATCTCTTTCTCATTTAAGATCCCAAGCGCTGGCCTTAATCCAATCCCGTCATGGGAGGCCAGGAAATTAAAAAAATAGGATTGATCTGATGGTGTTTCTAATCGACTCGCCCAATTCGATAATTTGCTCGCATCGCCACTTTGAAATGCATGGAGAACCAGCGGAGGTAATGAAAAATTGTAAACGAGCTGGGCTTCATTGTAGCCATCCCCAAAGTACGAAATATTTTGCTCGTGAGGAACGTTGGTTTCCGTAATGATAGCAATATGGGGCGCTGCCATATCCAAGACCATCCGTAAAATCTGAATAATACGATGGGTTTGGGGTAGGTTTATGGAAGATGTTCCTTCTTCCTTCCATAAATAAGCTATTGCATCCAGCCGGATAAATTCAGCTCCTTTAACAGCATACCAAAGAAGGGTATCGACAATAGCTAAGAGGACTTTAGGGTTGGCATAGTTCAAATCAATTTGATCGGAGCTGAAAGTTGTCCAAACCAATTTCGGGCCGGTCTTGCTCTGAACCGGAGTGAAAAGGGGTAAGTCCCGGGGGCGAAAGACCGAGGAAAAGTCACTCTCTTCATTCACGGAAATGAAAAAATTGCTGTATCCGGGCTCCCCAGACAAGTAGGCCTGAAACCAGTTGCTTTCAGCCGACATATGGTTGATTACCGCGTCAAACATCAAACGAAAATGGCGGCCGATTCTGCCAACGTCCTCCCAGGAACCAAGGGCTGGATTTACAGCTTTATAATCGATGATCGCAAAACCATCATCTGAAGAGTAGGGGTAGAAAGGTAGTAGATGAATCGTACTTACCATATCCTGCAGATACCTGACTAACAGATCGCCCAGCACTTGCAGAGGAGGCTTGCCGGGGTCCGTAACCATATCCCCATAGGTTATGAGAACAGCATCCTCTTCAGTTATAGTTCGCTGATCTAAGGTTGCAGAAGGGCTCTTTGGCGAAGGAATCCGGGGCTTATAACTACTTATGATATTAAGTAGGTTCTCCAGGATTTCACCGGCCGCTTCCGCACCATAAAGAAACTTTAGATGGTCTAACATTCCCTCGGTGTCGTATATCATCTCGGTGAAACCTGAGCCTCCCGTAAAGAGGTCCCATTCTGTGAACGAGCCATCAATTGAACGAGATAGCCATGCAGCGATTCCAACGAATAATTCTGCCTTCCAATTCGGAGATTTTGTTCGACCATTTGCTGGCGAAGCTGGTTGTTAGTGAGCAGTTCAACCGCCTGGTCGGCCGCCTTTTCGATAATCGGTTTGGCCACCTGGGCTAGACCCTGGTTATCACGCCCCTGGAGCTCAGATCCTAAAGAGGCTGCCTGAATTCCTTTATCTCTGATGTCACTGATATAGACCGGGTACTCGAAGAGCATAAAAGGCAGGCGTGCCCGGATC
>BTQB01000082.1:0-9054 GCA_036985655.1 Anaerolineae bacterium
GATATTGCCCAATGTTTGTTAACGGGCCTTATTACCGACACATTAAACTTTAGCACCTCCAATGTGAGTTCGACTACTTTAAAGGCTGCTGCGAGCCTAGTCGATGCCGGCGCAAATCTATTCGAGATTAGTTCGAAAGGTTACAAATTGCAGCAGTTATCAACTTTAATGCTCTGGCAGGTCGGCTTGAAAAACATGAAGATAGAAGAGGGTTTAATCTGGACAACCATAAGTAATGTTGAAAGGGAAGTTGCCGGTCATACTGGTTCAAGTTCTTTCGGGTTAGGCAATTTCATGGCTGATGTTTACCAGGCTGTCATGAGCGCGGTCTTAGTTGAACTGGATGATGGAGACATATCAGTGGGTTTTCGCTGCCGCCCTCCTTACGATGTGGCAGAGATCGCGATGTCTCTTGGTGGAGGTGGGCATCGCTTGGCCGCTGGTTGTACAGTTGATGGATCTCTGGACGAGGCAGAAAGACTGGTCATTTCTAAAAGCAAGGTATCGATTAGAAAACAGCGATCTCAACTGCAATAGGCTTAAGGCACTTTATATTTCACCTGCTCAATCATAAAAATGTCTAAAGATGCTTCTGATGTTGAGGGATTATTACTGATAGATAAACCTTCTGGGCCTACATCTCATGATGTCGTCGATAAGGTGCGATGGATAAGCGGCCTACGTAGAGTTGGCCATACAGGAACGTTAGATCCACTTGCCTCGGGACTGATGTTCATCTGTGTCGGGAGAGCTACTCGTCTGGCTGAATATTTATCTGACATGCCTAAGAGTTATCATGCTACCATTCGCCTTGGCCAGGAAACTGATTCCTTCGATTCAGAGGGGACTCTCTTAAGGGAAAGACCGGTCAGCCTATCGGCCGAAGAACTGAACTTGGCCCTTGGTACTTTTCGGGGGGATATAGTTCAAAAGCCGCCAATGTTCTCAGCTAAGAAAATTAAGGGTAAGCCTCTTTATAAACTTGCTCGTATGGGGCAGGAGGTATCGATTCCAGAGCGCTCAGTAACAGTTTATCAGTTGGAATTGACCAATTGGGAGCTTCCATATCTCGAACTGATCATAAGCTGCTCCGCAGGCACTTATATCCGGAGTATCGCCCACGACCTGGGTATCTTATTAAAATGTGGCGGTCACATTACTGCTCTTCGACGGATCAACATTGGTGATTATTCTGTCGACGAAGCTGTGTCGCTTTCGAAGCTCACCCCAAAAAATTGGCAGCATTATCTCCGGCCAACAGACACGGCCGTCCTGCATCTTCCCCGATTAACCTTCTCTGAACAAGATTCTCTCTTCCTCTTAAATGGCCGCTTTGTGCGACGTTATTCCAACCACCCGCAAGATCCTCTGGCGAGAGCATATGATTCAAACGGGAATTTTGTTGGAATCGTGCTTCTTGAAGATGATCTGTGGCGGGGTAAGAAGATCTTTTACAAGAGCGCTGTTAGCTAGGGACAATTCAATATTTTTTTTGCGCTGTTTTTTAGATGTTTAGCCGAGAAATAGTAGTTTCAAGTAGTCCTTGCAGCCATATTTGATAAAATCGCTTGCCCGATGAATAGAAAATCTTACCAGGTTAGAGAATTAGGCCAGCTTCATGGCCAAACACCCACCTTTTTGGCGATCGGTGTCTTTGATGGCGTCCATTTAGGTCATCAGCAGCTGCTCGAGAGCATGGTCGCGGCAGCGGACCGATCTGGAGCCCGTCCTGCGGTTCTAACTTTCCATCCACACCCTGGTAAAGTCATCAGCGGCCGGACCGGTCGTGTCTATTTATCCACTCTGGATGATCGAATCAATTACCTGGCTGAACTTGGATTGTCTTTAATAATTACCAAAGAATTCGACGATGAATTCCGCCAAACTAGAGCAGCAGATTTCATTGATCTATTGATCCAGACTGTCAAGCTCGATCAACTTTGGGGAGGGAATTTCGGCCTCGGTTACGAACGTGAAGGCGATTTTAATTTCCTGCAGAAACTTGGGAAAAATAGAGGTTTCACCGTCCACCAATACCAGGCAATGGTAGAATGGGGGGGAAGCAGTGTAAGCAGCAGCCGTATACGCCAGGCGCTCATTCAAGGAAATATTGAGGAAGCCAATGGTTGTCTTGGCCGTTTATACCGATTAGCTGGAAAGGTAATCCCGGGTGATGGTCGGGGTAAGCAGCTAGGAATCCCAACAGCGAATCTCGAAGTTTGGGATGAATTAGTGTTGCCGGCGAACGGCGTTTATGCTGCCACTGCTAAATTAGAAGGGGAAGTCTATCTGGCAGCGGTTAATATTGGTTTCCGACCCACAGTTAATGGCCATTCTTTAAATGTCGAAGCCCATATATTAAATTTCGATTATGATATCTATGGGGAAGATCTCACTCTTGAATTGGCAGTCCGTATTCGGGATGAACAAAAATTCCCGACTTTAGAGGCCTTAGTCGCCCAAATCAAGAGTGACATAAACAAGGTTAGGACATTGCAGCCCATGCTTCTTGTAGAGAACTAATATGATTCGATTTTCTTGACAGGTGATGACAAATCACAGTATACTTTTAAAGATTTTAGACGTGTCTAAATATTTTCTTATGATGGCATAACAATATAGGGCTGTTTGTTTCATGGAATAATTTATTCCAACCGGATGAGGGTGAGTACAAGCTAAAAAGGTTAGATATTATGAGTAATAATGTTATCGAAACTCAGGGTCTGACTGTTTATTACGGCAAACACCGTGGTATTGTTGATCTCGATCTGAAAGTTAACAAAGGGGAGGTTTTTGGGTTCCTGGGCCCCAATGGGGCGGGCAAGACCACTACTTTAAGGGTCTTGATGGACATAATACGACCCACCAAGGGTAAGGCTAAAATCTTTGGTCTCGACTGTCAAAAGCAGGGTGTCAAGATCCGGGAGCGTGTGGCCTACCTCCCCGGCGAGTTAAGTCTTCCGCCAAATATGCGTGGTCACCAATTTCTGGATATGGTTGACGCCTTACGGGTAGAACGATCTGATTCGAAATTTAGGGGCGAACTTTGCGAACGCCTGAATTTCGACGCCAGCCGAAGAATCCGCGACTATTCAAGTGGAAACAAGCAAAAATTGGGATTGGTTGCATCACTAATGGGACGTTCTGAATTACTGGTCCTGGATGAGGCAACAATTGGCCTTGATCCATTAGTCCAGCAGACTGTCTTACAAATCATTGATGAAACGAGACAAGAAGGACGAACAATCTTTTTCTGTTCACATATTCTTTCTGAAGTCCAGAGTGTTTGCGACCGGGTTGGCATAATTCGCGATGGAAGGCTTATCAAAGTCGAAAGCGTAGATACGTTAACAGCCCAGCCTTTTCACCGCTTGCGGATGAGGTTTGAGGTTATGCCAGAACCTGGAATCTTCGTTCTGGATGGGGTTCGAGAGCTTGAGCGGGCTGACAATACTCTTGTCCTTGAGGTGCAGCAGAATCTTTCGACCGTAATGGAATTGGCAGCCCCCTATAAAATATTGGGTTTGGAAACTGAGCCCATTACTCTTGAAGAAGTTTTTCTTGCCTTTTATGGGAAAAATAACCGTCGAAAAAGAAGTAGTCACGGTGACAATGGAGGAGAAAATGCTTAAGTTATTATATTATGAACTTAGGGCCCGTCGCTGGGCTATGGTTGGCTGGGGATTAGGATTGGCCATTTTTGCTGGTTACGTCATCATTCTATTTGAAGATTTCTCGGCACAACTGTCGGGATTTAACATTGAAGATATCGCTGTCTATGAATTCTTGGGTGACTTTGCCGATTTTTCTACCTTTGCCGGATTCGTTTCAGCAGAAGTATTTATTTTTCTGCCGGTGCTCCTGGCTGTTTACACTATCATCAACGGAACGGGAACCCTGGCAGGTGAAGAGGAAAGCGGTCGCCTTGAACCGATCATTGCCCTTCCTCTGCCAAGATGGCAGTTGGTGATAACGAAGTTTTTAGCCCTGGCTGTCGCCATCCTCGTAATATTGGCCATCGTCGCTTTGGCAACGGTTATCGCCTTTTACACTCTTCCTGACAGCGTAGACACGGGTTCGGTTGAAGCGGCCGATTTAGCCATAGCCACTTTAGCAACCTGGCCACTAATAATGTTTTTTGGCACATTGGGCCTTTTTCTAGGAGCGTTTTTTCCCACAAGACGCTCGGCGGCAGCCACCGCGACCATTGTTTTGGTGATTGGTTACTTTGGAAACAACTTGGCTGGATTAATCAATTTTTTAGGGGATATCAACTTCCTGTTTCCGTTTAAATATTACAGCGGCCGGGATACTTTACTTAACGGCATTAATGTCGAGGACACGCTTATCATGTTAGCGGCATCCGCGATCTTGCTTACCCTGGCAGTTCTATCTTTTCAAAGGAGAAATGTGACGGTAGGCGATTGGCCCTGGCAGCGAGCCCGAATCCCTGTCTCGGACGAAGGTTCAACCGAGATCCCCAGCGGTGCAGCAGCAGATTAGAGTACATTAGGCATAGTTATATCAATCACTAATGAGTGGTCGCAATGATAACGACCGCTCTTTCTTTATCAGGTGGCAGATATCTCTGCCATTTTATCTCACAATCTTGGCACAACTCGAGCCAGGCGTTCAGCAGCCTGTTCCAAATCGGACATCGCAGTTGCATAGGAGAATCTGAGATGTTTTTCTCCACTTGCTCCAAAAGCGATGCCCGGTGTGGCAGCGATTCCTGCTTGCTTTAAAAGCGATTCCGATAATGTAAGGCTGTCCATTTCTGTCTGGGTAAATCGTGGAAACAAGTAAAAAGCGCCTTCAGGAGACTGGCATTCGATGCCATCAATGCCCCTTATTGCCGAGAGCATGAAATCACGGCGATCCTGATAAGCTCTTCTCATTTCTTCAATGGCTTCTTGAGGACCATTAAGCGCGGCTACAGCGGCCGACATGGTAAAAGCTGCTGCCGATGTGATAGAGTGGCTGTTGAACTTGGCAGCCAATTTGATTATTTCTGTTGGTCCAACAAGCCAACCTAAGCGCCAGCCAGTCATAGCATAACCCTTGGAGAGTCCATTTGTTGTTATCGTACGCTCCGCCATCTTTGCCTCTGCGCCTATCGAATAATGGGGTCGATCCTCGTAAATTAATTTCTCATAAACTTCGTCGGCGATGACGAACAAATTATGTTTAAGGGCTGTGCTGGTCACAACCTCTACTTCTTCCCGTCTCAAAACACGGCCTGTGGGATTATTTGGCGAATTGATCAAAAGCGCTTTGGTCTTATGAGAAATCGCCTTTGAAAGGAGCTCTTCGCTGATGGTGAAGTTATTCTCGGCCGGCAAGCTTACGGCCACCGGGCGGCCGCCAACCAGGCGAATCATTGGTGGGTAAGAAACCCAGGCAGGTTCGAGATAAAGAACCTCGTCTCCCGGATTAACAACAGCCGCCAGGGCAAGGAACAGGGCCCACTTGCTGCCCGGTGTAACAATGACATCGCTCTTCGAATCAACAGTGATTCGATTTTCACGAGCCGTTTTCCGCGCAATAGCCTCCATGACTTCGGGAGTCCCTTTTGTTGGTGCTGGGTAATGCGTTTTACCAGCTCTTATGGCCGATACAGCTGCTTCAACGATGTGATTTGGCGTGTCGAAATCAGGGTCTCCGCCCGCCAAAGAGATAACATCCAGGCCGGCCGCCTGCATGGCCTTGGCTTTTTCATTGACCGACACTGTTACTGATCCTGGTATGCCATTCAGTAGTTGCGAAAGTTCTTTCATACACATTCCTCCAAAATGATGAACAATTCTATCAGACCTATACCTCTTATTAAAAAACCGAGTTAGCGCCAACTTTCCAGCTTTCCTGTCCCTAACAGCCCAATTCCTGGGAATTGGTGCCAACTGGATAGTAACTTATCCTTTTGGTTCAGACCTTTTCATTCAGGTAAAACCAATTGCAATCGAAGGGGAAAAAATATTCAGCTGACTGAAATCGCTTATTTCACCAGGGATGTTAAAGAGACAAGTGAATTCTACAGACCCTTTTAGGAAGTGAACCGGTCGCCCATTCAGAGGGAATGTCGATCTTTATGGTTGGCGGCACAAAGATATTCATCCACCGCGAGTATGAACCTGGGGAGGGCGAACTTCCCCCTGAAAATCATATTGCCTTTATTGTTTCCAATGTGGATGAAATCTGTGAGCAAATAGCAGATCAGGGGGTATCAATCGAGGTTCAGCCAGCAGTGTATTACTGGGGAAAATCAGCCTATCTCCAGGCTCCCAATGGCCAACTCATCGAGCTAATAGAAGCGGACGAAGTTATTAATGCCTGAGGACCCTCCTGGGCTTTTTCAGCAGGCAAATGATTCCATCTGACACCGGATAATTGTTAAGGATGGGTAATTTAGTATTCATCGCTTACTCTCATTTTCGCCGGCTTATTCGATTGAGGGGTCAAAGCTGGCCAGTGGCAGGATCCCATTGCTCTAATAGAGCTTTATAGGCTGGATCTTCATAGCGTTCCAGACGAAAATCAGGAGCATACTCTGGAACCTCACCCCCCGCAATGTATTGGGCTATCAATTCACCGGCTGCCTGTGAGGCCATGATGCCATAGCCAGAAAGGGCGCCAATTATATATGCGCCGTCAACCGGCAATGGTCCGATGAGAGGTCTATTTTCCTGGGTCTTGCAATAATATCCGCCATCTATCCAAGGCTTACCCATGCGGTTGAAATAAGCGGAGAGACCCGGAACCATGCGGGAGAGGCCGCGAAGAACAATTTCTGGGTAAGCGTGATCAAATATTGGCGGCCATACCGGTTCCTGGGGCGCCAGGTCATAAGTCCACAACATCAATATAATCGGGCTTTCTCCTAATCCTTCAGGTCGAAAATGCACACCGCCGGGAAATTCTTCCGTTAACCAGCGCGTGTCGTCGTAAGCAGCAAGATCAGATTTTTCTTCTCCGGTCCAGGGTAAAATCACCGGGTCGCTCCATATCATCATTGGAGCATCCCTGGGAATCACAGACAATGAGTCAGTAAACGAGATCTTGCCATGCAATTCATTAAACACTGGCAGTTCGATGTTCATCATTCGGCCGATTTCTGCGATCATTGGGCCAGCAGCATTAACAAATAGTTTTGTTTCGATCCGTTTGGAAGATTCTGTTCCGGTAATATGGACGCCACTTATCTTTCCTTCAACAACCTCCACAGAAGATACTCTTCCTTCGATAAGGCGGGCACCAGAGACCTTAGCTTGGTCTAGAAGATACATGCCTAGCTGCTGGGCGCTTAACCAGCCACAGCGACGAGGATTTAACATGGCCACTACTTCCTCGCTTATAAAGGGAAATTGTTGGCGAATGAGCCGGCTTCCAACGATGATGTCAGCCCCTACTGGTTGGTTTCGATATCCTTCCGGGGGTGCGGGATGGTAATCTGAAATGCTTTCGTCATGATAGCGGACTGGTCCAGCACCTAGAGCAGAAATCTCCTCAGACAATTTCGTAAAAACGCTTAATCGTTCAGGGTCTGAGGTCAAAAAAACATAGCCCCGTCTGTTCAAACCGAAATAATTGTCACTTTCATCTGCCAGCTCCTCCAGAAGATCGATGCTCCGGTTCATAAAACGAACCATCGTATCCCCTGGACCAGGCCACCAATTCCGATAGCACTCGGTTGATTTATCACTTGTTAAGGTCAGTGGCGGCCGGTAATCGACCAGCACAACATCTTTTATCCCTTGTTTTACAGTTAAGTAGTAAGCAGTAGATATTCCGGCGATACCCGCCCCACAAATTACAACATCTGCTTGTTTCATCGAATAAACTCGTTATTGGTCAGCCCAATCAATCGTCACCCTATCCCACATAATCTCGAGGATCAAAAGATGATTTGGTCTTAAGGCGTTTAGCGCCAGAGCGCGTTATCTGGAAGTGATCAAAATCCCGGGCTACGTACGTATCAGGAAAGATTGACCGGGCCTCAAATATGACCTCCCTTTCGAAATATCGGCGAGATAGGTGGGTCAAGATCAATGTCTTTACTCCTGCATCCAAGGCGAATTGAGCCGCTTTTGCAGCAGTAAGATGGCCAAATTTTCGGGCCATCTCTGCCTCGGTTTCCAGATAAGTGGCCTCAATAGTCAGGCCATCTGCACCCTGACAAATCGCGTAAAGGTCATCAGTTGTGCCTACATCACCTATTTGAACGTACTTCGTTCCTGGAATGACCTCTCCTAAAACATCATCTGGTTTAACTATTCGTCCATCGGCTAATGCCACCGATTCGCCTCGTACGAGAAGGGCGCGTTCTGGCCCAAAAGGAACGCCAATTGCCTCTGCCTTATCAGCGAGAAACGGCCGCCGTGGTTTTTCCTGGAACAAGAAACCAAAGCAGTCGGGCCCGCGGTGGCGGACCGGAAATGCCTGGAGACAAAATTTATCGTCCTCAACAATAACATCACCAGGGCTTAAAGGAACAAGATTTATTGTCGAAGGGGGATTGTTTTCAGGAAAGACCACACCAAAAATAAGTTTGGCGACCCGGCCAAGCGTTGTCCGGCCCCCATAAATATCGAGTCTTTCCAACATCTCCCATCGACCCATCGTCGAAGCCAATCCGCCCAGTCCTAAGATGTGATCAAGATGACCATGTGTCAGGAGAACCTTGTTCAGACGTTTAAATCCTAGTCCACTTCTCAATATTTGCTGTTGCGTTCCCTCACCGCAGTCAACCAGGAAGCGATATTGGCGGTGGAGGACAATATGACCTGATAAACCGCGGTATGCAGATGGCGTCGAAGCGGATGTTCCTAAAAATACAACCTCAAACATAATCTTTAGGCATTATTTGAGAAGCCGATGCCCTCAACAGTGATCTGGCCCGGTTCTCCGACTTCACCCTTTACCTCAATATCAATATTGAGCCACTGGCGAAGTAGATCGGCGTTAGTTACTGTATGGGTCGAAACAAGACTGGTTGAAAAGGTCGATGAGCCGTTCGCCAGGGCCATCGGTACAAGAATCTGATCTGCCAGAAACTTG
>BTQB01000083.1:0-9040 GCA_036985655.1 Anaerolineae bacterium
CTCATCAAGCGACAACGTTTTGAAACCTGCTGGAATTAGCCAATATCTGCCCCAAGATCTTACACCAACTGGAAGTGGAGCTGAATGGATCGCTATTTCGCATAAAGAGTTTATTACTGAAGCGAAGAGATTAGCTGAACATCGGTCGAAAGAGGATTTTGGCGGTTTTCAGACCGCAGTGATCGACGTCGATGATATCATAAACCAATATGGATATGGTCTGCCCATCCCCAAGGCTATCACTGGATTTTTGTCATACGCGCTTGGTAATTGGGATATAAAACCAAGCTATGTCACCTTGTTTGGCGATGCTACATACGATCCTCATAATAACCTGGGAAAATCCGATCGACAATTCGTTTTGACAAATCTCGATTTCGTTGACCGGTACCAAGGCCAAATTCCATCAGATTTAAAATTTTCTGCGATAACGCCAGGTGATCTTTTGCCAGATTTGGCTGTTGGCAGAATCCCCGCCCAGACCCAAGGTGACGCTTCTGCTGCTGTCAACAAGATCAAAAGCTATGAAGAAAATCGCCTTCTTCCTGCGGAATGGATGCTAAACGCAGCTTTCCTGGCTGATAACACCGATTCAGCTGGTGATTTTTGTTTGGAAAACGAACTAACCGCTAACCGCTTCCCCAGTCAATTTAACCGCAAACACTTCTGCTACGGAACTGCCCCGTATACACAAACTACACCCTCAGAAGTTCGTAATGACTTCATTGATTATATAAATAACGTTGGCGTCACCTTTGTTAATTATCGAGGGCATGGCTCAATTTCCTATTGGGGTGGCGGTATTGAGACTATCATGAACACGGACGATCTACTGTGCAATAGATCCTGTTGGAATAATTCTAGACCTGTTGTCGTTGTTACAGGAGATTGTCTAGATAGTTTCTTTACAAGACCAGGAACTGAAAGCCTGTCAGAAGTTATGCTTCAAGTAGAGGGTAAGGGCACAGCCGCTCATTTCTCATCCACCGGCCTCGGTTTCTCCTACGAACACTCACTAATGATTAGTGCATTTTATGACGGGCTTTTTGTTAATGGGAACACAGCAATCGGCGATGCTGTGAACTTTGCCAGGGCTGAATATACTCGGCGTGGAATATCCCAGGGGTGGCATGAATCGATTTTATATAGTTTTCTATTGACCGGTGATCCAGCCATGCAACTTTTGCGCCCGGAGCTCAAACTAACCAAGAGCGCTGACAGATCAGATGCAGTTCAAGGTGAAGAAGTCAACTATACTCTTAAAGTAGAGAATCTTGGCATTTATCCAAGCATAGCTACCATTCAAGACACCCTGCCTGATGGACTGAGCTATATCTCGTCAACATCTTCTGTGGGCATGGAAGTGAATGTCAGTGGACAATCGATTAGCTTTGAATTACAGTTCGGAGATCTTCCTCGGGATGCTGGAATTCCCTGGAAAAGTTCCGCAACCATCAATATTAAAGCTACTGTTGCAGAAAACGCGCAACCGGGCTGGATCTTTAATGATGCGTCAGTTACAGGCACCGGTATCGAGGTAGATAAAAAAAATAACAAAGATTCAACCGGCGTTTTTATCAAAGAATATATTGACCCAGATAGCTGTTGTAAAATTAACTTACCGGTAATTTCAAATGATTAATGATAACTATTGGGGAAGAATGTCAAGGCGATTAGCTACATCTGCTTTAATCGTTTTGGTTTTTGCTTCCCTGGTTATGTTTACCACTCCCGCCAAGGGGGCTGTAACCTTGATCTATTTTCGTGGCACCGGCCTTGATAGGGCTGTTAACTTGGAGTGGGCCACGGGGAGCGAGTTCAACACGGCCGGTTTCATCATCCGAAGATCAGAAAGTGAGTCTGGACTATTTAATGATCTGAATGAAATAGGATTTGTTCCTGCTGAGGGAGATGGCGTTATCGGAGCTGAATATTCTGTCGTCGATAATGCCTCAGTTGAAAATGAAAAGACATACTGGTATTTACTTGTGGAAGTCGAAGCCAACAGCAATGAAAATAGCAATGGTCCTGTTTCAGTCACTGCCGGCCTTCCTACGCCAACAAGCACGCCTTCTCCAACTGCGACAGCTATTGCGATATCAACAGCCACCCCGGTCGCATCATCGACAACTGGTCCCGACAGTTCAAGGGCTGCTACATTACCAGTGACCCCATCCGCCGCACTGGCGAATACTGCTGAATCCACGCCTTTACCTACCCAACCGGCCGCTCTTATGCCTACAGAAATTGAAGCCACTACTGAATCAGAACAGATTGCTGATGCCAGTATCAGGTCGATAAGTCAGGTGGCCACGGCTACACTCTCCGCTGCCTATCCACCCCCTGCTGATGAAAATACAGGCGATGTCCTCGAACCGGAACCAGCTGCCAGCGAGCCGGCTTCATACCCCCAGCCGGTTGAGCTTCCATTAGAAGAGCTAGCCTACCCTCAGCCCGAATTCCAGGCAACCAGGTCGATTGGTGAGCCTTTTTCCCCGCCGCCCTCCGGCAGCCAGTCCGGACCTGGCGATAGCATTGGCAGCAATTTCGAAGATCGCCAATCACCCGACGCGGCGAACAGCCAGAGTGCATCGTCCACCACATTCTTGTGGCTTGGGTTTATCGTAGCATTAATGATATTCGTTTCTGGTGTTTTTGGATCCATCTTCTTATTCACCAGGCAGAGGAGCAGCGGGGAGTAGGCGCCCTGGTGACCCAACTAAGGTCTGGCCGGGCGCTGATTTCTTTCCTGGCATTCACTCTCGCAATTTTCCTTGTTTTATTTGTCCTGTTTAACAAGAATATTTCAGGCCGAACGGTTGATAGCGCAGGGTCAAATGAAATAAAAATCATTGTAGACGAAGATGCCCTTTTTGGTGTTCCCATCGCCGATTTGAAAAGAGCTGGATTGGGGAAAGACACACTTAACTACGATGAATTAAGCCTCTCTACAGGAGGTAATCAAGTACCATACATTATTTCTGATGATCAGTTGATCTTTTTTGGACAAAAGTCCACAAGCCGGTACAGCAGCGGCCGCGCTTACATTCTTCAGCCAGGAATTTCTGGAGAGCAAATGTCTGAAGTTATACTGCCTTCGGCAGAAGGGTCGCAGCTGTTAAGCGTGAATAGGAGGGTACGTTGGGAGGAGAATGAGATTTATGACAGCCTGGCATCTCTCCCTGACGATCTTGTTAGTTCTGATGTGGAACCCTGGTTTTGGACGACGCTTTATTCCGGTGATGAATTCATCCATAATTTCGAATTGTCCGATATCGCACCAGGCGACAATTCTCTGAAGATGAGAATTTATGGAGCAACTTCCAACCCGGATGTGAATAATGATCATGATATAGATGTATGGTTGAACGGCCGCTCTCTAGGGATAGTTCGCTGGGATGGACAATCGGACAAGCTGGCTGAATTATCAATTCCAGAGGGAGTGCTGCTGCCGGGAAAGAATCAGCTAGTCGTTAACAATACGGATAGTGGGTCTGGATTTTTGGATATTGTCCATCTCGACTGGATCGAGTTGGATTACTCAGCTATTCCCGTTATTAATGATAAACAATACCGCTTCTTTTCTCCATCGGGGGCAATCGACTTTCAAAACCTAAAGAAGGATGGTTTCATTATTGATGTAACTGATCCCCAGAACCCAGTCAGGTTGTTACCTTCATTCGGAACGAACCAGAGTCCAAATATTTCTTTGCTGCAGGAGACAGAGGTTATTGTTTCTAAGAAGGATGAGCTCAGGAAACCCTTAAGCATCTATGGTGTTAGGGTGGCAGATATCAAGCAAAGTACTAATCAGGCTGACTTCATAATAATCTCTGGAGAAACGTATAAAAACTCTCTAGAATCATTGAAAAATTACAGAGAGGAACAAGGCCTATCTACTATCATCGTAACGATTGAAGAGATTTATGACGAGTTTTATCATGGTGATGAAGGGCCAGAAGCGATCACTAATTTTCTTAAGTTTGCCAGCGAAGAGTGGTCAGATCCCAAGCCAAAGTACTTGCTGTTGGTGGGTGATGCGACTTATGACTATCGGAATTATTTAGGCTCAAAAGGCAGTGACAATGTACCATCGATCATGATCCCGGTGGAATACAGTGGTGAAACAGTTAGTGATTCTAGAATGGCGGATGTGGATGGCGATTTGAGGCCCGATTTCGCTGTCGGCCGCTGGCCGGTAAACAGTGTCAATGAGGTTGAGGCCCTCATAGAGCGAACAATCGCTTATGAGAAGGGTGCTGCTTCGGATAACGTTATATTTACGGCCGATGAATCCAGCTTTGAATTCACCGATCTAAATAAGGACATAATAGAAGACAGCGAGCTAGCGAATTTAACAAATTACAATCTTGTTTATTCGTCGGCCGAGAATTTCACTACGCTCTGGAATCAAGGAGCATGGCTCGTGAATTATGCTGGTCACGGCAGCCTGGATCGGTGGGGTAAAGAAGGCCTTTTCACATCAAGTGATGTCGAGAGTTTAAGAGGTTCGTCTCCATCTCCAATAGTCGTTCAATTAACCTGCCTCACTGGATTCTTTTCACACCCAAAATTTCCTTCCTTGTCTGAAACATTGCTTTTATACGACAATGGACCGGTACTTATCATTGGTGCAACCAGCCTGACGCTCTCTTCGCGTCAAAAACCGTTTGGTACTCAACTGGTGAAGAATCTCATTGATCCACGGATTCTTAGAATTGGAGATGCAGTGCTCCAGGCTAAATATTCGCTCAAGGTTGAAAATGACCCGGCGTTGCAGGAGATTAGTGACACATTTACTTTGTTCGGGGATCCCACAACACTAATTAAAAGGCCAAACGCAGGTTCATCAAATTGATATGTTGGCGTTGACTTCATCTTAAGAATTTAGAAGTAATTCCACAATCTATGCAAGGAGCGCTAAAGGGTGCAAAGCGGCGGATTGCCCTCCAGGTCGCTATTGGCGGTTTTTAATAAATCCTGGTTGAGGATAGGTCTCAGCCTATTACTGGCGACTGTGGCGATTTTTCTCCTCGCCCGTAATATCAATATCGCAGATGTTCAAATTGCCCTGAGTGAAGCCGATTATACTTTTATTGCTATCGCCTTACTCATATTTTTATTCACCCTGATCGTTAAGGTTTGGCGCTGGTACTGGATGTTCCACTCCGGCCAAATTCGCCCGGGCATCGGCTCACTATACAGAGCAATGGTAGTAGGGCAATTCGTAAATTTCATATTTCCCTTGCGGATGGGCGAATTAGCCAGGTTGTATTCTCTTGACCTTCAGACTGGGATCGGAAAAACCAAGATCTTAAGTACAGTAATAATTGAAAAAACCCTGGATTTAGTAGCCTTATTCCTAAGTGCAGCGCTGCTTATCCCGTTTATAGTGCTGCCAGAGTTTATTGTGGATAATGGTTATCCTCTTGCTCTGGTAGGCTTATTGGTACTGGTTTCTTTAATCTTTCTGGCATATAGAACAGAACAGGTAACCACCCTTGTCCAAAGGGCATCTAAACCATTTCCAAATGGCGTGGAAAGAAAGATAAATCAGGTTCTGGTAGCTGGTCTAAATGGTCTAAGTTCATTAAGAAATTGGCGATTGACGCTGTGGCTTGGCCTACTGTCATTCCTCATTGTTATCTTAGCGATATTAACGCCGTATGCTCTTTTCCGAGCTTTTAGCTTGCCGCTAGGCTTTGATGATGCGCTTATCCTTAATCTAGTGATGACATTAGGCATGATCCCGCCCTCGACACCTGGGAAAATTTTGGTTTTTGAAGGCCTTGTCATTCTTATGCTGAGACAATTCGGCGTAGTTGATGGGAATCTTATGCTAAGCTATGCAATTGTCTTTCACCTGGTGGTTGCACTGCCCCAGATAGTGCTTGGAACGATTGCCTTTGCACGCGGTGGATTCAAGCTGACTTCGGTCACAGAAAACGATCTAGGACAAAAACAATCTCAAGGATCGTAGAGAATTTTCTTACTGTTCTTCTTGTCTAGAGAAGGATAAGCTGGAATTAATGGCGGATCTTATCGAACACTTCATTTTCGATTCGTCAATCCGAACAGAGCACGTGAAATTACTCTTTCCAGGTTGCTCGAATTACGCCCAAAACAGCCCATTTGCCGGTCTTACTGCCAATGGTAATATAGCTCAATCGTTTTTCATTCGTTGGAACCAGCGTAGACAACTGTAGGGAATTTCTAATTCAGTTCGGGAAAGAGCCTTGTCCTTAATATAATCCGTGCATAATTATGTTTTAACCAAAAGCATTTTTTAATATCCTTGATTGCGATGGTAAAGAACAATAACAAATATGGTTCAGAGTCTGAGCCTCCTAGCGTGTCAATAATAGTCCCCGCCTACAATTCGGAGGCAACGATTGAACGCTGTCTGAGAGCTTTGCAAAACCAGACCTATCCCCATGATCGGTACGAGATAATAGTCGTTGATGATGCCTCAACAGACAAAACCACCGAGATTGCGTCAAAGGCTGGCGTGATTGTTGCAGCTGAAGGAAAACTTGGAAAGTCAGGTGTACGCAACCTTGGAGCTCGACGAGCAACGGGTGAGATTATTTTGTTTACCGATTCTGATTGCGAACCGATTCCAAGTTGGATTGAGCTGATGGTGGCCCCATTCATAGACAGAGACATAGCTGGTGTAAAAGGCGCATATTGGTCGCAGCAATCAAATCTCGTGGCACGCTTCACTCAAATCGAGGTAGAAGAGCGCTATAGGAGAATGGCTCAACAAGAATCGATTAACTTCATCGATACCTACGCGGCCGGTTACCGGCGGGAGATTTTCCTGGCCAATAATGGTTTTGATGAGACTCTGTCAGAAGATGAGGACCAGGATCTCTCCTTTCGATTAGCTCGACAGGGATATAAAATGGTTTTTGCTCCCCAGGCGCGCGTTTATCATCAGCACACAACATCTGTTAGACATTATATCAAGCGAAAATATTCAATTGGTACATGGAAACCATTATTAATGAACCGCTACCCAGAACGGTTTATTTCAGATTCGCGCACACCCCAATCTCTAAAGATTCAAATGGGCCTGGTGTTATTGATGATTGGACTAGCGGTTCCTGCGCTATATTCGCGAAATGCACGTCGGTGGTTAATTTTTACAATATTATCTTTCTTAGCAGCGTGTCTACCATTTCTTAGATTAACGCTCCAATATGATCGGAAGATTGGTCTCATAGCAGTTCCGATGTTATGGCTTCGCGCCGCAGCCTTAGCCTTGGGATACTTAAATGGGCTGCTTCGTTTCCGTACTCGGAAAGATGCTTAGCATGCGCGATAATAAATATTGCCAGGTGGATAAGAGACAAACGTAACTATGAGATTGTCCGCTAACCCAACAAGCGCCAAGTCGAAACAGCTTGCCTTCCCGTCATCCGCAGCTGCATTATGGACCTTTAAAGGCGCCATTACGCCAGTTGCAGCAGCTGCCATCGCAATTATTGCTTACGGAATCACCATATCGCCTGATATTACCTGGATGAACTACGGCAGTGATGGGGGCGAACTGATTTCCGCGTCGGTAACACTGGGCATTCCCCACCCTCCCGGATACCCAACTTATGTCTTACTTGGAAAACTGTTTAGCTTCTTGCCAATTGGCCCAACAATGGCATATCGTTTCAATTTCTTTTCAGCTTTCGCGATGTCAATCGCAGTAGGATTTTTAACAGGGACCATTCTACGGCAGCTTTCCCCCTTAAGAGGGAATCCAAGAGCCAAAAACATCTCTGCCATAATATTGGGATTAGCTTTTGCTTTTATTCCCCTGGTCTGGAGCCAGGCAGTTATAGCTGAAGTTTATGCACTTAATCTTTTCTTCATTGCGGTCACCCTGTGGCTGCTCATCAGACCTGCCAATAAGCAAAGATCTGTTCTGATTGGAATTTTCCTTGGCTTATCCGTAACTGCTCACCTATCATCGATTCTGCTCATCCCGCTTGTTCTATCACAGATTTCCATCAAGTCTTGGCCAAGGCTGCTCTTGGGATTCTTTTTGGGATTGCTCCCGTTCTTCATTCTCCCTCTCTTGACCTTAACCGATAGTCCAGTCATTTGGGGGAACTCGACCTCGTTGAAGGGGTGGTGGTGGTTGGTCAGCGCAAATCTATATCAAAATAACCTGCAACTGCCGGAATTATTTACAAACTTAACTCCTAAAATCCTGATTGCCTCCACTTTTTTAGCGATTATCTTGATCGTATGTTTTATCCTACTGAAGCATCGGGGTTTATTTGCCAATGTATTCAAAATCCCGCTATATTCTGCTATCAGCTTAACCGCCGGCGGCTATTTCGTATTTGCCGCCCTCTATAAGACAGATGATGCCCTTCTTTTTACTCTGCCCAGCTTTCTTCTGCTAGCCATATTATTGTCTAAATTTGCGTTTCAGTCAGGTCCAAAGCTCATGATCTTGCCAATGATTCTTGTAGCGATAAACTTAACCATATATCAGTCTGCAGATCCGTTATTACCAAGATCAAAAGGTGAAGAAGCATTGAGAGAAGTCCCGGAAGGGGCCATATTGGTAACGAGTGGGGAGCGTACAACATTTACCTTGTGGTATCTCCAATTTGTGGAAGGTCAAAGAGAGGACTTATTATTAATAGATAAGGATTTGTTTCAGTTTGATTGGTACCGGAAGCGATTAGGAAACAAATATCCACTTCTTCTCAACTTAGAGAGGGACGATCTAGATGGATTTGTGTCGAGAAATAGGGAGAATCAAGATATCTGTATGATTAACATAGAACATACTATTCAGCCTGCCTGTTCGCGATCTTAGAAAATTAGGTATAGCGTTGGCTACAGCAAAACAGGAACTACCTGCTAAAAAAGTTAGTCGTACAAACAAAACACCTCTCCTGCTTGTCATTGGAGGTATCTTGTTATTAGTGGGCTGGCTTGTGTCGCAAGCCGTACCAGCTTGGCAGGCAGCGAATTCCTTGTTAGAAAGCCAAGCCCGAGCTGAATCATTGATGGCCAATGGACTGAC
>BTQB01000084.1:0-8978 GCA_036985655.1 Anaerolineae bacterium
AACTACGAAAAGCCGTTCGTCGTTCGCATGGACCAAATCTGTTGGCTTTATAAAACCGCCGATTACAGGAACAAGGCTGATAGATTGAACGAGCGATGGAGTTGGTGTACGCGTATCAGTCGGCATGGGCGTCGTGTCAGGCATCAAAGCTGTTAAAGTTGGAATGGCTGATGCAACGCCCGTTGTTTGAGTTGGCGATGTAGATGATCCGTTTTCACCAACTTCCTCTGTTTCCTGGTTGCTTAGAACTTGAGTAGGTTCAGAAATGGCAGGCGTCTCTGTGACCACGGAGGAAGTCAACGGAGCATCACCGGTTGTTATCACTGTTATCCCCTGGTCATCTTGACACGCGGTTGCCCCGATAACCAAGAAGATAACAGGAACAATTAACCTATGCAGGCGATGGTTAGCATTTCTAAAAAATGCGATATATGTAGATGGGGTAAATAGGTAATTCACTTGTCACAACCAGAAAAGAAATATCAAATCCTATCGCGGAGGAGAAAATCCTGCACGTTAAGCCATTATAATTAGACGCAATTAACCTTTCTCAGCCTGGCGCAGGCGCTCTCCATATTGGATTTCGTAATATTGCTCAAACTCCCCTCCCCTGATCTTGCGCCACCACCACTCATTCTCGAGGTACCATTCCGCTGTTTCTTTGATGCTGTCCTCTAAAGTATGTCTGGACTGCCACCCCAGGCTTTTAATTTTGTCTATATTAAGGCAGTAGCGTCGATCATGGCCCGGCCTGTCAGCGACGTGCCGAATCAGGCTTTTCGGCCGGTCAAGGGTCTCAAGCAAGATCTCAACCATTCGAAGATTGTCCATCTCCTGACCTGTCCCGATATTATAGATGCCGCCGATCTCCCCATTATGTAAAACGATATCAACTGCTTCACAATGATCAGCCACATGCTGATAATCACGCTTTTGCCGTCCATCCCCATAGACCGGAAGTGGCAGGTTGTCAATTGCGTTGGTAGCAAAAAGAGGTATTACTTTCTCCGGGAATTGGAAGGGACCAATATTGTTAGAGCCACGGGTGATGGTGACCGGCAAATTATACGTGGTGTGGTAGGCCTGGGTCATAAGATCTCCACTGGCTTTGCTGGCCGCATAGGGGCTTCTAGGTCGAACTGGATCTGATTCAAGGCTGGCACATCCTGGGGGAATATCCCCATAAACTTCATCTGTTGAAACCTGATGAAAGCGGTCCAATTCATGAACTCGTGCGGCTTCCAACAAAACATATGTGCCGTAAACATTGGTCGTCATAAAGGCGTCAGGATCCATTATTGAACGGTCAACATGAGTCTCGGCCGCAAAGTTTACAATGGTATCTATCTCGTATTTCCGGATAGCGCGATCGACTGTCTCGGGGTCGCAGATATCTCCCTTAACAAAATGAAAGCGCGGATTTTCTTTCACCCCCAGCAGGTTGTCCAGGTTCCCAGCGTAGGTCAATTTGTCATATACAACAATCTCGTAATCCACTTGATTCTGCAGCATATGGATAACAAAATTTGAACCAATGAAGCCTGCTCCCCCGGTTATGAGTATATTTTTCATGCTTAACCTCAAGTGTTCAACACTAAACAGTGCATCATTTTAGCCTAAGGCCCTGCCCCAGCCAACGAACGAAAGCATCGATTTGGCTACAGGTAATTGTCGTACCCCCCATGATTTTATCAAAAATGATTGACAGAAATTTACTTGTTACCTCAGTTCATCTTAACCACGATATCACTAAGATGATTTGCGGCTTCATCGCCCCTATCAGCCGCATTACTTAGGTGCCGGTAGACTTCCCTTAGTTTTAATATCTCCATAATGTGTTCAATATCTTCTGGTTGGTCAAAGAGATCGGCAATTGCCTCCCGGTAGACGCGTTCTACCCGGTTTTCGAGAGCTTTTGCGCGCTGCGCATGTTCGTTAGCCACACCTGGATGATCATCAAGTCGAAGCATACCCAGGTGGAGCTCAACGGCTGCATCCCGTAATAGTGAAGCCATTCTCCTGAGAAAATCGTTCGGGAGTATGCCCAATATCTCCATCTCTTCCGTCGTACTATAAGCGTAATCCACGACATCATCCAAATTTCTTGATAACGCATGTATATCTTCCCGATCCATCGGAGTAACGAAGGTCTGGTTAAGTTCATCCACTAATATTCGACGTACTTCGTCAGCATCCTTTTCGATTTGGCGGATCCGGTTGGCAAATTTTTCTCCGGGCTTATTGAGATATTTAAGCAGCATTTCAGACCCCTCAACTGCGTATTCTGCCTGGTTTATCAAGAGTGCTAAAAATCGGTCTTGACGGGGTTGGAATAGATTCTTTATCCCTTGCATGGTTCTCTCCTAGCCAATGATCTCGAGGAGATAGGCAATTGGAAAATATATTGCTACTGCCATCAGTATAGTGGCAGGTATAGTGAAAATCCAGGCTAGCCCAATATCATAAAAAACTTTCCAGCGGACTTTGCTTAGGCGTTCGGCTGAACCAACACCCACAATCGCTGAACTCACTGTCTGGGTCGTACTGACAGGGCCGCCTACTAGCGATGCACCCAATATTATAGTCGCTGACGTTGCCTGAGCTGTAAAACCGTGAACAGGGCGGATCTTATAAAACTTTGCACCCAATGTCCGCATTATCCTTTGTCCCCCTAATGCTGTACCCAGGGCCAGTGCACCTGCCGAGCTGGCGATGATCCACGTTGGTGTTGAAAACGATCCTAACATCCCAGTACTTATAAGGCCAAGCACCAGTAAACCCATTGTCTTTTGGGCATTATTGCTGCCGTGACTTAATGCCAGGGCCACTGAAGTAAACAGCTGCCCACGCTTAAAAAATAAATTTATCGATGGCTTTGAACTGCGCGTTAATATTAAAGTTAACGTCATTACCAGGTATCCACCAATCAGACCTAGAATCGGTGAGAGGAGAAGCGCCAGGATTATCGTTATCATTCCTTCAGCCCTTAGAGCCGATATCCCGCTGCTGATTAGTACAGCCCCGATCAGACCCCCAAAAAGCGAATGCGATGAGCTGGAGGGCAGACCTGGATACCAGGTAATCAATTTCCAAAAAATAGCAGCTAGTACTGCCGCTGAAACGACAGCAACGGTCACTGCTGCTGGCTCGACCAGGTCGACGCCAATAGTCTTCGCTACCGCTGTCCCAAATAGAAATGGGCCAATGAACTCTGCCACTGCAGCCACTAATAGGGCCTGGCGCGGCCGCATCGCCCTGGAAGCTATCACGGTCGCCACAATATTGGCGCTATTGTGAAATCCATCGAGAAAAGCAAAAGAAAGAGCTAAAACAGTGAGAACGACGAAAGCTGGGGAAACTGTCACTTGTCTATACTTTGCTTAAATAACATTTTTGAAAAATCGGCAACAGAGCCAATCTCCTTTGTTTCTATTCTCATGTATATTACTTAATTGTCCATTTTAATGAAATGGCATAATCTTTTCCGGGTTATCGCTATGAATAGTTGTTTTCTGGCGTCCAAGCCACTTGGCTGGAAGTAGATTTATTAATAAAGTTCCAATATTTTAAAAAGAAAAATGATATCACTACTCTTAATTCGACATGGTCAAACTGACTGGAACATCGCTGGTCGATGGCAAGGTCACACAGATATTCCTTTAAATGAGACTGGTCTGGCTCAAGGCAGGCTGCTTGCCAGACGGCTTTCAACATGGCCGATTAAGGCAGTATACAGCAGTGATTTAAGTCGGGCCGCACGTACAGCCGATCTCATATCAGAACCGCTCAACCTTCAACCCATATACTTAGAAGCCCTTCGAGAGCGTAATGGAGGGTTATTTCAGGGAATGACCACGGGAGAAATTCACGAAAAGTACCCTGAGGACCTGGCCCTCCTAAGAGAAACAGGAATGGCTCCCCACGTTGGCGAAAGCAACCTCGACGTCGCCCAAAGATTGCTAAAAGCATTTGAACGGATTATATCCGATCATGAAGGAGAGATGGTAGCCATCGTCAGTCACGGTGGAGCGTTGGCATCAATCGTTGCCTATTATTTAGGCTTTCCTCTGGGCGAGAGAGCTAGGCTGAGCCTGAGGGCCAATACAGGCCTGAGCATAGTCGAAATCGATGGGCGGGGTCCAATTGTTACCTTGCTTAACGATGTTAGCCACCTGTCAGGTTCGGGACTAAGTCTTGGCGAAGGGTTCTCCTTTGGAACTGAGAAATTAGGCTGGGGCAGTAGTGAATGAGCCTGTCGCTCCACCAATAATCAGGTTTCCCTGACCGGTGAACTTTGTTATGGCGGACCCGCAGCTGTCGGCGTTGGGCAAGGCGGCCGCTCGTAATATTTTTCGATTGCTTTCTGCCCGTCAGCTGATTCCACAGTTAAGGTGCTTGGATTGCCTTTACACAGCCGCCAGGGATATTCAAAGGGGTTCTCAACTGGCTGTTCATCCCAGGTATAGGTGTAATCTCCGCCTCCCCCTGTGGGATATATCGTAACGGTTGCGATCGCTTCTGCTGGATTTTCGCTGCTAAGCCGCCAGGAAATGTCAAAAGTGAAAGTGAGGGCCCCAGGCGCTGCATTAGTAATTGTTTCTGTGGCTCTAACAATGCTGGTTGCTCTTAAAGTAGGTTGAAACCGGGGTGTATTCGTTGGTGTATTTGATGGCGTGATGGTTGCGGCCAGGGTAGGTCTGAATGGTGTGAATGTGGGCAGTGGCGTGAAGGTAGCTGCGGGCGTAAAGGTTGGGGGAACTCCGGCAGGCAATGTTTCCGGCGCCGTAAGTGTTCGGGTTGGCTCTTGTGGGGGTACTGTCTTGGTAGGCATGGGTGTATTGGTTGGCGGCCGGGTTGGCACAGGTGTGCTGCTCTGAGTATTACAAGCCAAGACAGCTAAGATCAGCAGCCCTGCAAATACGCTGAGCCCCCGAATCGGATTATCCTCTAACTTAAACATTCAACGGATCCTATTCATTACTTCGGTAGTTTCGGCAGTGATAAATCCGGCCGGTTATCCAGGGGTGGTACCTCAGGTTTTGTTTCATCCAGGGCCTTTAGGACTTCCTCGATTGCTCTATCCATTTGCGGATCTATCCCCTTGGCGTAATCTTGTGGCCGGATATCAACTTCGATGTCGGGGTCTGTCCCATAATTCTCTACTCCCCAACCAACATCTTTGAACCAGAATGAGAACTCCGCCTGTGTCGTTACGGTGCCATCCACCAGAAGATGCCTGGGGTATATTCCGACAACTCCTCCCCAGGTCCGTTTTCCAATCAACGGGCCCAGGCCCAACATCTTAAAGCCATGGGAAAAGATGTCACCATCTGAACCAGCATGTTCATTGGTGATGGCAACCATTGGACCTAGTACTGATGCTTCCGGATATGGAAAGGCCTCGTCGCTCCACCTGGTAGCAATGTATCCAATTCGCCGTCTAGACAGCTTCTCCAGGAGTAATTCAGAGACATGGCCACCCCCATTAAAGCGCACATCAATAATGAGCCCCAGCCTATCAACCTCAGCCAAATACCCCCTGTGGAATTCCGCATATCCTGAAGGACCCATGTCAGGTATATGGACATAACCAATCTTGCCGCCAGTCTTTTCATGGACATAACGACGGTTGCTCTCTACCCACTGTCGATACCTGGCGGGCACCTCGCTTCTCAACGCTTTAACGGTAACAGCCCGGGACTCTTCGTCATCGTCTGATTTAACCGATAACGTTACTTCCTGACCAGCCAGGTTCACGAGTGCGGCCGCAGGCGAAAATAGTTCATCCAACTGCCGGCCGTTGACAGCCAACAAGGTGTCTCCAACCGAGATCTCGATTCCCGGTCCATTTAGCGGCGAATCTGAATTTTCGTCCCAGGGATCGCCTTGAACAATTTCGCTAATTTTCCAACGGCTGTTATTGTCATCAAACTCATAGCCTGCCCCGAGAAATCCCTGAGCGTAAAACGGTTCGGGACGATAGTCGCCGCCAATCTCGTAGTTGTGGGAGGTGCCTAATTCTCCTTGCATCTCCCAGATAAGATCCGAAAACTCCGACCGGCTGGCCACCCTATCGACAAGCGGAAAGTAGCGATCATAAACGGCTGTCCAATCAACTTGACTCATATTTTTAGACCAGAATTGATCTCTCTCCAGCCTCCATGCCTCCCGGTACATCTGCCGCCATTCTGTCGCCGGGATAACCGAAACCTTAACCCGCCTCAAGTCAATCCAGCCGCTCTTTCTTCCGGCTCCGCGTCCTGCATCTTTCGAGGGCTTGGATCCCGCTTTTAGGAGTCGTAGACGGTTGCCGGCCCTGTAGCCAAGCGTCTTTCCTTCCCGCGAAAGGGTAAAGCTGCTTACCCCGCTAATCAACAATTCTTCTTTTTGTTCAGAAAAATTGTAAATAAAGATCTTTCCTTTAGCCGGTGGCGAGCCCGGATACCAGCTTTTTTCCATTGAACCTTCCACAGGATAACGCGTGTATATTACTCTACCATCCTTAATGCCCATGATCCGGCCGTAGAGCCCTTCTTCAACTGGAAAGGAGACAATGCGTTTTTCGATGCCCTCGAGATCGATCTCAACCAATTTGTCCTTGTCTTCCCCTTTATTTTCGGCTTCTTCATCATCGCTTTCTTTATCGGCATCATTTTCAGAGGAATTATCCTCGTTGTTTTCCTCGTTATCATCATCCTCTTTACCATCCTCCTCTTTGCCATCTGGCTTTTCACCTGGCGCATGGGGAACGGCGATGAAGGGAGAAGGTGTGTCGGCCTGCAAGGTTATCAGATATGGCTTTTCCCCCCGTGGAAACCCTAAGTCAAAGTGCATGTTGTCGTATACAGGATCGAAATACCGGTGGGAAAGAAAATAGATATACTTACCCTTGGGATCAAATTGGGGAGCGAAATCCCAAAGAAGGGGCGCGGTCAATCCATGAATATCACCGCTTTCGGCATTCCACAGCTTCAGGGCTGTAACCTGGGTCGATATTGAAACCCCATAGGCTGCCCATCTTCCATCGGGCGACCACGAAAATCCGGCTATCCGGTCGACTTTTCCCCGGTCGATAATCTCGACTTTCCGCTCTTCTAGATCCAGGAGACACAGCTCATAGCGATGATTGCTGAAGAGGACCTGATCCTTCTTGGGATTAATTTCAATACTTATTGGCCGGCCGATATCCAGGCCTTCCAAGATCTCAGGATCGCCCTTTCCGTCACCAGGTATGATCACGAAGGATTCCTCCCCGCTCTCGTCAGTCAGCGCAACCAGACGCTCTCCATCATTCAGCCACTCCACAAGACGATATCTCGGACCAGCTGCCTTGCCATGTTGCAGCACAGCTCCTTCCCAATTCGCAAATGAGTAAGCTTTACCACGAGTTGTAACGGCTATTGAATGGCCTTTCGGATGTATGGACCAGCTGTCCAAATAGTGTGCAGGATCAACGAATTTCCGATTCCTCTGCGTCTGTGGAGAATAAAACGCTATCTCCACCTTTTCTGATATGTCTTTAGCTGGATCAAATAGATATATGTCACCACCAGCGTGATAAACGACTCTTTTTCCGTCAGTGGCCGCATTGCGAGCATAATACTCGTTATGGTCAGTATGACGTTTAAGGTCTTCGCCGTCTGGATTGCAGGAATAGATATTGGCCAAACCTTCATGATCAGAAAGGAAGTAGATGCGTTCTACTATCCACATTGGTGAGGCCAGGTTGCCCGCCAATTGAACCAGAGGTTTGAACTGCCCTTCCCCCTCCGCATCGATCCAAATTTGACCGGCCGTCCCACCTCTGTATCTCTTCCATCGTTCAGGCGAGCCTGTATTGCGGCCGATGACTCTGCCACCGTCGCTGCCATAGGATATTGTCGCTGCCAACCCGATATTCAATCTCTCTGGCCTGCCTCCCTCGGGGGAAAGGTTAAAAAGGTTCAACACCCGGGCATTTGGCTGGTTGGTGTTGCTGGTGAAAACGATCTGACCATCTGGATTCCAATTCACGGTGCGAAAAATGGAGCTGCCGAGATAAGTTAAGCGATGGGCTGGTCCGCCTGTGGCTGGCATAACGTAAGCTTCAGATTGACCTTCTTCTCTTCCGGTGAAGGCCAGCCGTGAGCCATCCGGAGAAAGCACAGGATATGAGGCCTCCGCTAATCCTGATGTGAGGCGTCTGGCAACGCCGCCAGTCGCTGGCACCGTCCACAGATCATCTTCACAAACAAATACAATCACATCTTCATGTATCGATGGAAATCGATAATAACCGGCTGGCATAATCAGATCCTATTAGGCATAAGTGGTTAAGGCAGACGCACATTTTAACCAAAAAGTAGCTTAATGAAAATGGGCAAAACATCCGGATCGCTGTTAAACAGCATTCGTCTCTTAAAGAATACCCGAATGCCCCTTTTTCACGAGAGCTTTATGGCAAGCAAACCCTTTATTTACTGAAATTGGCTTATATCTTGGACATAATATGTTCATTGATTGATTTACTAAATTATCGTGTTTAATAGGAAAAATATGTATCGTGGTTCAAGTCCGTTTTATAAGGTGATGATCAATAATAGTAAGACTTTTCATGTATGCCATGCCGATGCCCCAATCGGCGACAATTTGCAGGATATCGGTCAATATGGAACCGCCAATGAATGTTGGGAATTCGTTGAAGCGTATGAAGGAATGGAGGGTTATATTTTTCGTTTTCCCATTGGTAAATAGTTAATGCTCTGGCGTCAAACGCCAGTTTTTGTCGATATCTTCGAAATATTAAAGGCGGACCATTAAGGTCCGCCTTTTCATTTACATCAATATAGGGTTATGATGATTATGAAACCTTGTTGATAGCTAGATTTAGGAGGTAAATCGTGAACTCAGACCAGATAATTCGGGATCAAATAATCCAGCTGTTGGACGGCCGGAATGCCCACCTTACATTCGACGAGGTTGTCGATCGCTTTCCTCTT
>BTQB01000085.1:0-8954 GCA_036985655.1 Anaerolineae bacterium
ATTTAGCCCAACTTTAGCCGAATTTGTGAACTGATTAAATCAATTCTATTATTAGCGGGAACTTAAGAAGATCAAATATAAGGATGCGAGAAAATGGCTAACTTTAAATTGATGCGCCAGCTTAAAAAGAATGATGGTGGGAAGATAATATTGCTGATCCTGGACGGCCTTGGCGGTCTGCCTTCGGATGGCTATTCGCAAACAAGCCTGGAGATGGCGGACACACAAAATTTAGACCGTTTGGCAGCAGAAGGCAGTCTTGGCTTGATCCACCCAATTGGCCGGGGAATAACTCCTGGGAGCGGTCCAGCCCACTTAGCCCTATTTGGTTACGATCCTGTTGGGACGCCTGTCGGCCGCGGCGTGTTGTCAGCATTAGGTGTTGGCTTTGATTTAGAGCCGGGGGATGTGGCTGCCAGGGGTAACTTCTGCTCCGTAGACTCTGAAGGACTTATCACCGATAGAAGAGCAGGGCGGATAGGGAGCGATATGGCCCTACCCCTGGTTGAAAAGCTCAGATCAATTAAAGTTGAGGGGGTAGAGACTTTTGTACAATTAGTTAAGGAATACCGGTTTGTGTTGGTGCTGCGAGGACCGAATCTCAACGGGGATTTAGCAGATACCGATCCCCAAATCACGGGAAAACCACCCCTACCAGCGACAGCAATCGATAGGAACGGAGAGCGAACGGTAAAATTAATTCAGGATTGGGTTAACCAGGCCGGGGAAATTCTGGCGAACGAATCGCCAGCCAACATGGTCACGCTAAGGGGCTTTGGACAAGATCCGCAGTTACCCCAATTTTCAGATGTATATGGCTTAAGGGCTGCCTGTGTCGCCGTTTACCCAATGTATAAGGGTGTGTCCAAATTGGTGGGGATGGACGTGCTGCCAACGGGATCCGACTTTACGCCGCGGCAGGAATTCGATGTTGTAGCCGATCATTGGGCTGATTATGATTTCTTCTTTGTGCATATCAAGCCAACAGACAGCCGGGGAGAAGATGGCGATTTTCTGGGAAAAGCGGCCGTTATTGAGACCGCCGATAAAGCGCTGCCAGTGCTGCTTGAATTAAATCCCGATGTGCTTGTGGTAACAGGTGATCACTCAACACCGGCGCGGCTTAAGAGTCATTCATGGCACCCTGTTCCGATGCTGCTGTGGGCGCCCGAATCCCACCTGCCTGATAAGACGGGTGCATTTGGCGAGAGAGAGGCCCAGCAGGGGGGTCTGGGTCACCTGCCCGCTTCTGATTTGATGTCCCTGGCCATGGCCCATGCCTTGCGACTGGAAAAATACGGCGCCTGACGCCTTGGTGAACTGGTGAGGCTCTGCCTAATCGAGAAGATCGCGCAAAGCAAGGTTTAGGTCGGGATAGGAGAAGCTGAAACCAAGCTGCTGCAGCCGTTGAGGTATGACTCTCTGCCCATCTAATACAAGTGTGGCAGCATCACCGATTGCTAACTTCATGACGAAAGCGGGTAGGGGGACGAAGGAGGGCCGGAACATAACCCGACCCAACTCCTTGCTAAACTCCCGGTTCGTGGTTGGATTCGGCGCCGTAAGGTTTATTGGGCCCGAGGCCGATTTATTCTCCATCAAAAACCGAACAGCCTTGACGACATCCTCCAAATGGATCCAGGACCACCATTGCTTGCCGCTTCCAAAGGGACCACCAGCAAAAAGCTTAAATGGAACTAAAAGTTTAGCTAAAGGGCCGCTATCTGTAGTGAGGATCAGGCCTGTTCTAATAATAACACGACGAACCCCCAACTCCTCTACTGGCGCCGTCGTTGACTCCCATTCGACACAAATATTTGACAGGAAATCTTGGCCGGGTTCGGACGTTTCTGTCACTACCTCATCCCCACGCGGACCATAGTAGCCAATGGCAGAGGCCTGGATTAAAACAGCCGGCTTTTTTTGGGCCTTCTTTATCGCTTGATTGACAGCCTGGCCGGCCGCGATCCTGCTTTCGCTGATACGCTGCTTTTTTGTGTCATTCCAGCGATCCGGAAAGAATTTATCGCCTGCGAGATTCTCGCCGGCAAAATTGACAACTACATCTGCGCCATCGATCAGCGGCCCCCATCCAACGAGGGATTCGACCTGCCATTTTTTTATGGCGACGCCATCGGCCTCCATGTTTAGATGGGCCTTAGGATTTCGGCTCAAAATGACGACATCGTGGCCCTCGGAAGTTAATAATGCTGTCAGAGCTCTTCCTATTGTTCCTGTTCCACCAGTGATTACGATCTGCATCTAACCTGCTCCTGATTTTTTTATGGTTCACTCTGAGAAAGAAGTCAGAGAGGGAACTGCAGCTGCTGGCCAAATTCAAAGCCTTCTAAGGACAACAGCCAGGCCTTTGTCTTGATGCCGCCTGGTCCACCGTAGCCCGTCAGTTCGCCATTTACTCCGACAACTCGATGGCAGGGGATGATTATGGAAATTGGATTAGTCGCTACCGCTCTGCCAACCGCTCTTGCTGAGTTATTGGTCCGGCCGATCTCCTTTGCAATCTGCCCATAAGTTTTTGTCTGACCCGGAGGGATATTAAAGACTGCCAGGAGTACATCATGTTGAAATTCTCTAAATCTTGTCCAATCGACCTTTAAGTCCAAATTGATTTGTTTGCCCTGGAAGTATCTATCCAATTGGGCAGCTTCTTCTCTTATAGCATCCTGGCTTAATATTGGCTTTTGTTTAAAGATCGATTCTAATGATTGGGTCAGTTCTTCAACATCCTCTTGAAATTCGAGAGCAACAACACCTTTATCTGATTTCGCTATCCAGAGGCGGCCGAGGGGCGTATCTGGCATCTGCCCATATCTGATCATGAACCGGATCCATCGGGGGATGAAAATATGACCAAGACCTTTAACCCCTCTTTTACCGTTGAAAACCTATACTGTGTATGGGCGGGAACAAAAACGGCCGAGCCTGGAGAAACAGCCTCCGTTTCCTCGCCAACTTCGATCACGCCTGATCCACTTAACACATAGTATAATTCATCTTCGTTATAGCGAATGTCCCCATTCTTTACAAGGGGTTTAGGTGAGCAAATGTTAAAAATCGACCAGGTTTTCCAAGCAAAGAAGGATATAGAGCCATTTATCATCAAAACGCCATTGGTCTTCAGCCGTTCATTGAGTCGCATCACAGAGTCCTCTGTTTACCTCAAATTGGAGAACCGCCAACCAACCGGATCCTTCAAGGTCCGGGGTGCTGTGAATAAGCTGATTGTATTGAGCCAATCGGAAACACAACAAAGATTGGTTGCTGCCTCCGCTGGCAATCATGCTCTTGGCGTCGCTTATGCAGCAAAAAAGCTAGGATATCACAACCTGGCTATTTTCGTTCCACAGAATTGTCCACCGGCAAAGTTGGATAAGCTGCGCCATTATCCCATCGATCTTCGACAGGAAGGAAACAGTTATGATGAAGCAGTAGAAGCGGCCCGTGAATATCAGAAAAAACGCGGGGGGATATGGATCTCAGCTTATGATGATCTAGATATAATTACTGGTCAAGCCACTATTGGCCTCGAGATTATGAGCGACTTGCCGGAAGCCGATGTCGTAATCGTACCGGTCGGAGGGGGCGGCTTGATCTCAGGTGTCGCCTCAGCCCTGCAGGCGTTGAAGCCTGGGATAGAGGTCGTCGGGATCCAACCATCTGCAAGCCCATCAGCACTGATGAGTCTCAGAGACAATAAGGCATATGATCCATACGAACATGAACCGACCATGGCTGATGGATTAGCCGGTGGATTCGGGAAACTGCCCTTAAAGTTGGCGTACAATCTTGTCGATCAAATTCTTCTGGCTTCAGAAGCGGAGATTGGCCAGGCGGTCGTCCGGTTGTTCGAGGATGAGCAAATCATAGCCGAACCGTCGGGAGCGATCTCGATAGCGCCGCTGTTAAATGGGGAGATGGATCTAGATGGGAGAACAGCTGTTTGTATTATCAGCGGTGGAAATCTTTCGGTGGATGTTTTTAGAAAAATAATCGATTCAAAACTTAGATAGCGGAGGGTGACAACATATTTTGAATATAATCAGATTTTGTATTTTCGCATAGCGATTAATTACTATTTTTAACCCCTTTAACTTGAAAACGTTCCTGTGCCTCAGCTATTACTTGTTCAGCTTTTTTCCTGCCCTCCCATCCTTCAACGCCAACCTTTTTCTTCTCTAAATCCTTGTAGACGGAAAAGAAATGTTTAATCTCGATTAACAGGTGAGGTGTTACATCACTCAAATCTTCAAGATTATTCCAATGAGGATCCGATACCGGAACGCAAAGAATCTTTTCATCTCGACCTTTTTCATCCCACATATTAAAAAGACCAATTGGCTTCACTTCGATGAGACAACCAGGAAAGGTGGGTTCGGAGACGAGGACTAAAGCATCGAGGGCATCGCCGTCCTCAGCTAATGTATTCATGATGAAACCATAATCGCTTGGATAGTGCACGGCCGAGAACAGCATCCGATCAAAACGAAGGAGACCCATTTCTTCATCGTATTCGTACTTATTTCGGCTCCCCTTAGGGATCTCGACCAGGACCAACAAATTATCATTAGTGTTATTCATCTTCTTTGCCTGTTGATAATTCCTTCTTTGGCGGCGGAAGAGATTCACCTTCCCGCTCCTCAGGTTCAATGGAACCAACACCAAGCGGCCGCCACTTTTGGCTGTCATCGCCGCTTCTTAATCTATGTTCCTTGCCTCCACGAGACCTGACTAAACCAAATCCTTCTGGTTCGATTGTCATCCGCTTCCCTTCTAATAAATCGGTTACCCCTTCTTGACCAGGTTCCGGTCTGCGCTCGATTAGCTGGTCCAGAGCTTTAATATCCTCAGGATCGTAATCAAGGGGCTCCTGGTAGGTCGTTACAAATCCTTCGAAGTTTCTTAACACGACGCGGCCGGGTGCCTGGGCCAGGAGGTAATTTGGGCCAACCGGGATCTTGCCCCCACCACCAGGGGCGTCGATAACATAAGTGGGAACAGCATATCCTGATGTATGCCCCCGCAATCCCTCCATGATCTCAATACCCTTCGAGACCGGCGTTCTGAAGTGGCCTGAACCGCCTACGAGGTCGCACTGGTAGAGGTAGTAAGGGCGAACGCGTATTTTAACAAGTTCATGAACGAGCTTCCGCTGAATATGAACAGAATCATTCACACCGGCCAGCAGTACACTTTGATTTCCCAGAGGTACGCCAGCTCTTGATAGGCGATCGCACGCGGCCGCAAGTTCCGGGGTGATTTCCTTGGGGTGGTTGACATGGATATTCAGCCACAGAGGGTGGTATTGGCTGATCATACTGCAAAATGCATCGTTGACGCGCATGGGTAGAAACACTGGAACCCTCGATCCGATGCGGATTATTTCCAGGTGCGGGATGGCTCGAAGGCGGGATAGGATCATATCGAGAAGTTTCGGCGCCAGGACCATGGGATCGCCTCCAGATAGAAGCACATCCCGGATCTGAGGGGTGTTTTCTATGTATTCGATCTGGGCGTCGAACTCATCCCGGCTAAAGGTCTGTGTTGGATCGCCAACAATCCGGCTGCGAGTACAGTAGCGGCAGTAGCTGGCGCATTGGGTGGTAACGAGCATTAGGACTCGATCTGGGTAGCGGTGCACCAGGCCTGGGACCGGTGAATGCTTATCCTCCGCCAGCGAATCCTCCATCATCGATCGAAAAGGCACCATTTCACGGTCTGTTGGGATAACCTGTTTGCGAACTGGTCCATTGGGGTCATCGGGGTCGATCAGGCTGGCAAAGTAGGGGGTGATATCAACCCGAAACAGCCCATCCACCGAGAGCGCCTTTCTCTCAGAATCTGTTAAATTAATCACTTTGGCCAACTCGTCGACGCTGTTTAATCGATTGCTCATTTGCCAGCGCCAGTCGAGCCACTTTTCATCCGGCACGTCGCTCCAATAAGCTGCTTTTGTATGAACAGTTTCATCCATAACAGTCAATATCCTTTTGTCCAAAGAGCCATTCTAATTTAATCAAAAACGGCGGGAAAAAATAAAGGGCAACGGTCTATTGTAACCACTGCCCTTGGCGCAACAAAGCGAGTGACGGGACTCGAACCCGTGACATTCAGCTTGGGAAGCTGACGTTCTACCGCTGAACTACACTCGCACTCCAGGGAGCCGATTATAAGGGCCTGGAAATTGGGTGTCAAGGGGAGTATGGGATAACGGTGAACCGCCAAACTCATCCGTTTTTTAGGTTGCTAAAACCATTTCAAATCTTATAATGACGGCAGAGATGATAATGATCAGATCGCGTCTGATGGTTATCACTTCCTTCACTATCTGCGCTGGTATCGTTCTATTGGATAGCTTGGCGGAGGCCGGATACAGGTGTTCCAGGAGGTAACTGTATTATTGTTAGAAGGCCGCAGCGCGGGGAGTAAATCGCTGGGGCCAGCCCTGGATGCTGAAGGTCTGACTGTTCAATTGGAACACACAGGCTCTAGTGCAGTTGAATGGTTGGAGGCCAACACTGCTGACCTGATAATTTACGAGGCCTCTTCAATGAGATCGATCGGTATACGAACTTGCCGGAGGATCCGCAGCGTCTTACCAGATACGCCGATTATTCACTGCCGGTCACGAGCGCAATCTTCAACTAGAAATGTTGAAGCCGATATCTATCTTGTACAGCCGTTTACATCAAGAAAACTGCTCAATCGGATTAAGAGATTGCTGCCGGCCGATGATCTAAAGGAAGAAATAGTCCGGGCCGGAAACCTGACTTACTATGTTTCTAAGCGATCTGTTGATGTGGCAGGCCAGGGGGAGTCGCGGCTAACGCCTAAATTAGCCTGCTTACTGGAACAGTTTTTAATCCACCCCAATGAGGTGGTCAGCAGACTACAGCTGATGGAAAATGTTTGGAATACTGATTACATCGGCGATACGAGAACATTAGATGTTCACGTGCGCTGGATGAGGGAGATTATTGAAAAAGATCCGGCGGCTCCTGTCTTGCTGAAGACTGTTCGGGGTATGGGCTACATATTCGCTATTCCAGAAAAGAAGAAATAATTATTTGGAGTAACTACTCAGGCTCTCGAGGGCTGAGCCTGTCGAAGCCCACCTCCGCCTTCGACAAGCTCAGGCTACGGCTAAGTAGTTACTATTTGGCACAGCTTTAAATCATTCCTTCCCCAGTTGAAACAAAAAAAGCCATCCTATCGAGGATGGCCATTAATTTTAATGTAGAGCGGTCTTAACTACTCTGCGGCCGCTTTCTGAGCAGCTGCTAGCTGTTTCATGAGGCGGCTTTTTCGCCGGGCGGCATTCCGGCTGTGGATAATCTTTTTTCCAGCCGCCTTATCCAGGGTCTTAACCGCCATTTGGGCCATTTCTGCGGCCGCTTCAATTTCTCCCTGTTCTAATAATAACCTGGTCCTCTTAACGTAAGTTCGGGCGGCCGCATGATAGGGCCGATTTCTAACACGTCGCTTCGCCGAACTGCGGATTCTCTTCTTTGCTGATGCTGTATTTGCCAAAGTCCTATCTTCCTTATTAATTTACTTCTAAATTCGTTCTCAATGTACTCTACGGAGCGCCGGATAGTTTAGCATAAAGGGAGTGATTCAGCCACATTTACCGGTGTGACCTTGACTGGCTTCAGAGACCATCTCTTAAAGACCACCTCTCAAATCGGGATATAGCGCCGGCCATCATTTCGAATAAATGCGCAATAAAGTCGCCTCGGATTGAGCATGGACTCTAAACGGACCTAGAGCGGCCGGCAGTAGGGTAAAATTAACAGCTGGTAAATTGACCCGAACTCCACCTCCTTCAACGTGGGTAACTCCATTAAGGGAACCCCAGATCTCGAAGGTTGAGCCATCGCATTCCCCTTCGTATAGTTGTCCCTCAGCCAGAAACCAGCGTTCAACCGTGAAATATTCATTCGTGCACAGGGCCTCTCGCCTTTGGCCAGCGGGAGAGGGCAAGGGTAGGGCATTCTTCAAAGCTGGTTCCACCTGGTTGAAATTGATGACTTCCATGGCCTTGTCGAGGTGCAGCGGCCGGTCAGCACCCTGGCGGCCCCAATCATATACCCGGTAGGTCACATCAGAATTTTGCTGTATCTCAGCAATAACCAGGCCGCCCAAAATTGCATGAAGAGATCCGCTGGGAACACAGATAAAGTCGCCTGGTTTAACGGTTATTTTATTCAGAAATTGATCCAGGTTTCCTTCTATGGCGGCCGCTTTAAAGCGGTCAGGCCTGGTCCCAGCCTTTACGCCTAAAATGATCGAACCGTCCGGTTCGGCATGGAGCACAACCCACATTTCCGTCTTGCCCAGCTCTTTGTTTTCGTGTAGTAACGCATAGTCGTCATTTGGGTGGACCTGAACAGATAGACGTTCGCGTGCATCCAGTATCTTTACCAGGAGCGGGAATTTTCCTCGCTGGTGAGCCCAAAGTGAATTCCTCCCGACAAGATCAAGGCCTAATATTTCGTGTAGCGCTGAAAGCGTTAATCCAGTATACGGTCCATTCTTGACTACAGAATTACCGTTAGGATGGGCGGCTATTTCCCAGCTTTCGGCCGTGACCCCAGGAGGCAGCCGGCGACCAAGAATTGTCTCCAGGCTGCGTCCACCCCAAACATAATCTTTAAGAACCGGTTCGAAAAGCAGGGGGTAGTAATCCGCCATATCTATGGTCGCTTCTAAGAGAACAATCTCAAGTACACCGCACCGAGTGGTGGAAGCCTAAATTGGACTGACTGGCCCTGGTCATGCCAGGCGACTGGTTCTGAGGTTATTTTCTCCGTATTGACTACGCCGCTGCCGCCATAATCGACAGAGTCGCTGTTGAACAGCTCCTCATAGATGCCCTCAACGGGCACGCCCAACCGGTAATCCTCGCGCACAATTGGCGTGAAATTGAAGGCGGC
>BTQB01000086.1:0-8927 GCA_036985655.1 Anaerolineae bacterium
CGTGTATTAATGTTTCGAGGCAGGACGACCAGGAGTGTGCATCCTTAATAAATTGGTGCTGGGGGAAATTCATCAATTTCCTTTAAAGAAATATGAAACGCCAATTGGGATTTTACCAACCCTAAGCATCTTCAGCCATGGTTCTTTTGGCTGGAGGTTAACCAGAGGAAAGATCAGCTTTCGTTCGTTAGAGGGAATCTAGAATGATAGAATTAATAATATGGTTGATATGGAAAGGTTAATAAGTCCGATTCGTTTTTCCGATATCGTAACGATAACCCGGATGGCCTACGACAATATGAATGGCAACGATCGGCAATTTACTAAGTTAATGGCCAATCCTTTATCCAGGTGGACGTCCTATCTTGCTTTGCCGTTTTATTTTCTGTGGGCGGGGAAGGGTTATAAGTATGTCCAGGATGGTCGTATCGCTGGCTGCGCCTATCTACATCTACAACCCAACAGCGGCTATATATTTAATGTGAACGTCAATAGACCATATCGACGAAGGGGAATAGCCCAACAATTAATGGCCAAATTGGAACGACTAACTTGGGGATATGGACGCCGCTGGGCTGCCCTGCAGGTCGATACCGAAAATTTGGCAGCGCGCAACCTTTACAAAAAATTAGGCTACCGGGCATACAATTCTTCTTATTTGAGATTTGAAGGCTCTTTTCTGACAGAGGAAATTAAAAAAGGGACCATTCAGCTGGAACGTTTAAGCGCCTACAACGGCCGGCGTCTTTTCAATCGCTATCTGGCTCATGAGATTGAGAACGGAGAATCCGTGGAGGCAGCGGTCATTGATGATTATGAGCAAGGCAATTTTGGAGCTGGTCCATATTGGCGTTGTGTATTTGAAGGTCATGAGATTGGTTCGATCAGGAGAAAAGGGGCGGAAAGCGGACCACTTTTCTACTTAGCCTTTGATAAATCGAATTGGGGGCAGCCATCCCTGCCTGGGATAATTGAAGCATTGATCTCTCAAATAGAAGGGCAATTCCAGAGAGTCGATCTTGTTTTTGGCAGCAGCCACCATTATTTACAAGCCAAGGAGACCCTGGCTGATTATGGGTTCGAGGAAAGAAACCACCCGCGGATGTTGATGTTTAAGAAGTTGCTCGAGGAATAGGCGGGACCAAATAGAAAATTGGCCAGACAGTAGGCGTTTGAATGCCTTGATTTGCCTATTATTTGGCCGTAATTCACAGCTTTATGTATTGAGTAACGTACCCCCGCTTTAAGAGGAATTCCGGAGGAAGAGCATGGTTATCGGATTAATACAGATGATTATCTGCCGCTTTGGGAATATTGAGCCAGCCAGGGGGTTAGTGAATGAGATAATTAAGATCGAAGGCGAAGGCGACATCAGGTTGGTTGATGTCCTATTTGTTAACAAAGATGCCGCTGGCAACGTAAACCCAATGGATTTGAGCAGTTTCAGCCCCTCGGAGCAGATGAAATACGGCTCTATTATCAAGAGTCTAATCCGAGCAGGATCAACCGGCGAAGAGATGGAGCTTGCGGGATCGGGGTCGGGTACCTGGGCAGCGGCCGGTCACAGCTATGGAATCAGCGCAGCCGACGTTCAAGAGATCACCGATAATTTAGCTGTGGATGACGCGGTCGGGTTTTTCTTGATAGAACATACCTGGACCCCGGGATTTCTCGATGCCCTTTCCCAGGCAGGTGGGCAGATGATTGCCCAGGGTTTCTTGAGCCACCAGGCTTTGTCAATGGTCGAAGGAGAAATCGAAAACCAGGTTGATGCACGAGGCGCCATAATAAAATCCGAAGATGTTCAGCGAGAAAGTGCCATGGACGCCCTGGTATCAGCAGCTACTTCACGCGCTATGCGAGAAGAGACTTCGCTGAGAGCGGCCGAAATGCTGGTCGAGGAAGGGATCATTGGGGGGGAAGCCATGGACGATGCGGCCAGGATAGTTGCCGAAGCGATGAGGATTGAGGAAGCGTTAAATGAGGAATCGACTACCTGGTAGAGTAATACAGCCTCGAACCCCCGGCAGCTGGCTATGCGGGCTGTTCCTTATACCAGTTCCAAAATTCGGCTACACCGGCTTCAACCGATATTGAGGGGTTGTAGTCCAGTAAATCTCGGGCTTTACTGATATCGGCATAGGTACTCACCACATCGGCCGCGGGCTTTGGTTTGGTGACAAGGTTTGCCCTGGCTCCAGCTAGCTGTTCGATCATGCCAACAAAATCGAGAAGCAGTGTCGGCTCTCCCCGGCCTAAGTTGATGATCTCATAGCCCAATGGCCGGTCTAGAGCGGACACGATGCCATCAACCGTATCCCGAACAAAGGTCCAATCCCGGTACATCTGCCCCCCTTCGTAGAGAGGAATTTCGATATTCTTAGCAACGGACTCGGCCACTAAATAGGCCATCATATCCGGGCGTCCGTTTGGCCCATAGACGGTAAAGAAACGCAGAACCGTAAAGTTGAGACCGTACAGGTAGTGATAGGAGTAGCCTAAAATTTCGGCCGCTCGCTTAGCGGCCGCGTAAGGCTGTAGAGGTCTATCACATGGATCTGTCTCAATGAAGGGAATTTGCTTGGTAGCGCCATAGACAGATGATGTTGAGGCGAAGACAAAAACCTTAAGTTCTGATGCCCGAGCGGCGTCCATCAAGTTCTGAGTTCCGATATAGTCAACCAGCACGTATTCGTAGGGATTTTTAACGGCGTTACGAACGCCGGCCAGGGCAGCCAGGTGGGCAACCGCATCAAATTCTTCCCGGCGAAACAGCCGTTCGATGAACTGTCTATCACGAATGTCGACCTCAACCATAGTGTATTTTGGATAATGATTGAGACGCCGCTCGTTGGCCCTTTTTTTTGCAGGATCGTAGTAGTCGTTGAAGTTGTCCAACCCGACGACCTCATCCCCCCGCTGAAGCAGATTTTCCGCCAAGTGGCTGCCGATAAATCCAACGGCCCCAGTTACCAATACTTTCATTGATCTACACCTAAGCTCGATTGCTCTTCCAATGGTTCGCGGATATCCTTTATCACCAGCTGCAGGGCATTCCGGCCGTTCCAATCATCTTTGTTTATTGTGTAGGCCAAGTCAACCTGATCGGGCAAGTTACCGGCCCAATCGCCCTGGCGAAAGGCGATGCATTTAAATTTCACCCGGTCATCGCTAACCCAAAGCTGCAGGTGAGATCCATCGCGACCCACCGCCCGATATTCATTAACCATGACCTTACGACTCATTAATATTGGGAGCTGGTTGCTAGCGCCAGTTGGCTCCAATTTGTTGAGCTGGTCATGTAAAGCCCAATCGATATCCGATAGAGAAAGTTCAGTGTCAATTCCAATTGTGGGATAGAGCTCCAGTGGATCGAGTTCAGCGGCGGCGATGTTTATCATTTGGCGACGAAATTCGTCGAGTTTTTCATTGGCAACAGTAAATCCGGCCGCCATAGCATGGCCGCCATGGCGGATTAATAATTCGGCTAGCTGATCGAGAGCCCGGGTAATGTGAAATTCAGGAATAGATCGACAAGATCCCCGGCTTTCTGAATCTCCCCGCTCGACCACAATAGTCGGCCGGTAGTATTTGTCCGCAAGCTGGCTGGCTACGAGACCGACGACGCCGGAATGGAAACCGGGGTCATCGATGAACAGGAGTGGATCGCCGGGGTCGATCAGTGATTCGGCCAATTGAGCCAATTCTCTGGTTATTTTCTGACGCTGCCGGTTTAAGGCATCCAGGTTTTGAGCGTATTCGTCAGCCTTCCCCCTGTTGTTTGCAGCTAACAAGCGGGCGGCATCATAAGCATGGGCCATGCGGCCCGCAGCGTTGATGCGGGGCGCAAGAGCGAAGGCAATTGACTCGGCCGTAATATTTGAGCGCTGTATGCCAGCAACGCGAGCCAGGGCATCAATACCAGGACGTTGGCTGGTGCGGAGTGCGTCCAGACCATCGGCAACGAGAACGCGGTTCTCACCAACTAAGGGAACCATGTCGGCAACCGTTCCTATGGCTACCAAGTCAAGAAACTGTTTGTCGTTAAAATCGGTTTGTCCGGGCAAGGATGAGCCAAGAGCCTGTACCAGCTTGTAGGCAACGCCGACACCGGCTAACTCCTTCTCCGGGTATTGGGATTCAGGCCGTTTTGGATTGATGATGGCGGCCGCTGGGGGCAGCTTACCGCCCAGGTTGTGATGATCGGAAATGATCAGATCCAAACCAATTTCATTAGCATGATCAACTTCGCGAATAGAGCGAATGCCGCAGTCAACGCAAATTACCAGGTTAACCCCCTTTTCCCGCAGTTGGGTCAGGGCTTCAATGTTCAAGCCGTAGCCTTCATCAACGCGATCAGGTATATAGGGGAGTACCTGGCTGCGGGCGAAACCCAGCTGGCGAAGAGCCTGGGTCATCAAAACGGTAGAAGTCACACCGTCAGCATCAAAATCACCGTAGACGACCACCTTTTCGTCTCTCTCGACAGCTTTTTGGATACGGGCCACAGCTCGATCAATATCGGTCAGGAGATAGGGATCCCTGTTTCTTGAGTAGCGATGAGCCAGGAATTCATCCGCCTGCACGACACCCTGGATGCCACGGTTATAGAGGATATGAGCCAGGTCAGGTCCATAGCCAGCCAATTTGTTCAGGACATCTTGGGGAGGTGGTGGGGACAGCCGCCAGCGCTTTGGACTGATGGTCTCAGGTCGACTCATAATTGCTGAATGGTAACACGAGAAGCAGCAATCGTAAACCAATCCTGGCCTTGCGTATCGGCATACAATAAGCCCAGATACCTTCGTAATAACAGCCAAGGACATCCGGGTATCAGGCTTTTAATAATCAAGCCAGTTTTTAATAAACTTGAGTCTGGAGAAAAAAGCTCACGCAAGCCGCCAAGCCGCCAAGTTACTCTAGAGAAAAACCTGTGACATCGACGTTATCTGAATTTTTTCAATGACACTGTACCTGAATATTGACAGACCCTTATCGTCTAAATACCCCTGCTGATGTTGCAACAAACAAGTAATCGGGATTATCCACCAGGACATAAACGGTTTGGGGCGGCTTCCATCCTTCATTATATGGGGAAAAATTCGCCCCTTGATCGGTCGAGATGTATACACCGTCGCCAACTTCACCAGTAGTGATGTTGCCAGCAAAACCTGCGTAAACATTTTCCTTTATCAGGACCGTTCGGGACTGCTGCTCTTTGATCAACCCCCAACTCTTTCCAGAAAGTCCATACAGATTTCTCGTGGTGCCCACATAGCGTACGCTACTGCTATCCCCAGCTACTGAACGCACCCAACCATTATCAGGAATGTCGTCCAGGCCTGTTATTAGCGCCCAATCACCCGGATTAATTCCAGGATTTGTATTGCGGTATACCTTTTTTTCCAGCCACTTAACAGCATAGAGTGGGCCTTCATTCTTGAGACCATTGGCAACGGATATATCCATAATAGGTTCACTTGGCGAAGCCGAAACTCCTGTGTCGTTCCACCGGTTGCTTGCCCAGTAGGCGATGCCAAATCCTCCGCCAGCAAAAAGTGTGCCCTCGGATAGGGCCACCTTTCGAGCAAATGTGACGTCAACGCCCCCGGTTAGCTCCTGCCAAAGCCATTTTCCTTGATCGCTGAGCGTGCCTTCCCAGACGCCGTGGGCGCCAATGATTGGGTCTTTGCTGCCCTTGAAAACAACAACGTAAACAGCATTGCAGCTGTCGTTCATCACTATGCTGGAAATAATGCCATCCTTCGGGACATCTCCAGTGAGAGTGGTCCAGGAATTACCGTCGAACAGGCGCAGTGCATCTTCTGTGCCGGCAAAGATGAGGTCACTGTCACTTGGACAGACATCGGCCGAAGTTGCCTCGTCTCCATCCGTCCAGGAATTCGCACCCACTTGGTTCCATTCAGTAGAAGTACTGACCAAGGGGATAAGCAGACGGTGTCTGTTGATGGTCGTCGTATCGATAACAGAGTCTTTGACATTGGCGTCTGTACCAGAGGCAGCGGTTACTGTTGTTTTATCATCAATGGTTGAATCAGCAGATTCGGAGATATCAATTTCTACCCTAACCAATCCGCTTGCGCCCTTATTCAAGGTCAGGGAAGAGGGGACTACACGGGTGGCGAAACCCTGATTGCTGGTGGCGCTAAGATTAAACTTTTCCCTCCCGTTGCCCTGGTTTGTAACCGTATGGGTGTACACGGCCGTCGCGCCTGGATCGGCCGACCCGGATTCGTTCTTTTTTATATCGACGCTGAAGACCTCGGCTACGGTCGTTGTGTCGACCACGCTGTCTGATTTGCTGCCGTCACCTGTAGAAGTCGCTGTAACAGTCATTTTATCGATAAGGCCGGCCGCGGCTCCTGCCGGAATTTTGACAGATACTTCAATTTTTTTACTTAAACCACGGCCGAGCACGATAGGATCTGGTACTGTTGTTGTAAAACCCTGATTACTTACGGCGGTGATGTTAAAGGTGTCAGTACCGTTGCCCATATTGGTCACTGTGTGCTCGTAAACAACCGTGTCGCCAGGGAGGGCAGTGCTGCTCTCGTTTTTAACGATCTTAACAGCGTATACCTGGTTGACGGCCGTTGTATCTATGACACTGTCTTTGACATTGGCGTCTGTGTCAGCAGTAGCTGTGACAGTCGTCTTAACCTCAACAATTGAACCAGCAGTTGATGGTATGTCGATTTCTACAGTGACCACACCTACTTCATCCTTATTTAAGGTCAGGGATGTAGGTGATACCTGAGTGTCGTATAAGGGAGCGCTAGACGCGGTAAAGTTGAATTTTTCTCCCTTGTTACCCGTGTTGGTAACGGTATGGGTATATACAGCCGTCGTGCCCGGATCGGCCGATCCGGTTTCGTCCTTCTCTATATCGACATCCAAGACCGCATTTACCGTTGTTGTATTCGTTGAAAAATCAGTAAGAAGAATGGGAGAGGAAGAAGTAGCCGTAATCGTCGTAATAGCCGGTCCAGCAGGAGCAGCTGAATCAACTTCGATCGTGAGCACGACCGTGTCGCTGATTTGAGAAGTGATGGTTACTGTTACTGGCGAAACAGCGGTTGGCCAACCCAGTTCATTGGCGGCCGTTATTGTATAAGTATCTGTACTAACGCCAGTATTCGATACCCAGTAAGTGTAGGTTATGGTGTCCCCAGCATCCGCAGTCTGAGCCTGGCTATCTGGTCCAATAGCGACACCATAAACCGGTCCATTAGCAGCTACCCGGCTGGCTCCGAAAGTAGCGAAGAAGAAGAAGATCGCAGAAAGCAATAAAAATGCCCCTATTAAGGGTATTGTTAACTGAAGTAACCGTCGACGGATCATAATGATTGCCCTCCTTCGAAAATAGGACACGGATTGACACAGATTTCACGGATTAGAATTGGCATGATTCTACCAATACCGTCCTTTTCATCCCTGTTGGTGTGCGTCAGCTTATGAAAACTCCTTTGAAGATGATGCCTAATCGCCCATCCTGCGGATTATCAATATTGGGCTCCATTTTAATATTTATCCTTACCTGTTAAATTATCACGCCGCATGTTGAAATGTCAACCTGAGGAAAGCAGAAATTCCTAAAGAATTTCTAAAATCAGAATTACGACAAACCGTTGATAGCCTGCAAAGCTCGCCAGAGAGGGCCTTCCTGTCGAAGACCCCGGCGATCTAATTCGCTGGTGGCCAACACAATTTGACTGGTGCACCGGTTGGTCAGTCCCCGGATAATCCGGCTGAGCAGCTGGTTGCGCACCTTTACGTCTTCATCCATCGTCCATTTGTCCTCAGGCCGCCAGCCAGGATTGAGGACAAAGGCATTGCTGAGCGGCTGGCGGGGGATATCCCACCAACCAGTCGCCCCCACGTCTAACCAAAATTGGTACCGGGCAGGTTTACCGACCAATAAATAACTATAGACAGTGGCTACGGTTATGCCTTCCCCACCAGGCGATGCCCCCAAGTCCGGGGTTCTTGCAGAGACCAATCCCTGGTATACGGCGTTGATAAGAGCAGTACCTACATCAGCTGGATTATCAAAACCAAGTGGGCCAGCTGACTGGTCCAGGCGTTTGGCTGTACGGACCAACCAATCACAAATCGCTGCACCAGCTAAATCCGGATCTGGTTTAAACCTGGGTTGCCCCAACAGCTCATGGAATAATTTATGCAAAAAAGCGCCAATCGGATAGCGTTCGTTCCCATTTTCCACAAGCCATTGGTGGATTTCATCTACAAGAGCCAGCTGTTGGGTTCCTACCCGTTCAGCTATCTGGTCTGGAAGAAGGCCGACCCTCATAAAACCCACGGGATTGGAGGTAAATAAATGGCGGGCCAGGAGCTGGGCTCGAACAGGATCTAGATTCGCGACAGTAAGAGTGAGAGCCTCGGCCAGATCATATTCCTGGAGTTTTACCTCCCAGCCTGGATGAGCAAGAGCAAGCCAGGTTAGCCAGGCCCTGACGCGGGGTTCATTGCGGGGAACAACCCTTCGCCGTAAAAACCAGTGGCGTATTTTGTTCTCCGTTAGCTGGCTGTCTAAAGCAAAACAAAGACCACTGTCCAGGTAAGGAGCGACAATTACAGCATTTTCTGGCTCAACACCTTCGGATATCAAATGGCTTAATTCATCAACTACAGCAGAGATCATACCCCCTCGGAAGGGGCTTATTACGACTTTTCGAACAGCAGAGGAGGCGCTCTCAACAGGGTGAGCGGTAAAAAGCATCCGGTTCTCTACCAGATTAGCCAAATGCCTCAAGCCTACTGCTGACGTTGATTTTGTCTTAATAATTACCCGCTGGTCACAACGATCCCGCAGCTGGAAGGCACCCAATGGATCGGCCGCGAGAAAACGCTTGTAACCGCCACCCTGATCGAATACCAGGGTGGTG
>BTQB01000087.1:0-8865 GCA_036985655.1 Anaerolineae bacterium
CGGTATTTGAACTATCGTTACCGGATGATCAAGTGGTAATTATCGGAATCCAAAGCCTGCAATGCCTTCCCAGGACGACCTTAAGGGACTGTTCCATCGTTAGCACCGTCCATGGGTCATCAGGGGCTTTTACTTTCTCTGGTGTATCCCTTAGCCTATATATTGCACATTACATTGAAGATCTCAAGAGCTGGAATCAAGTCGAGGTAATAAGCGGAGATGGCTTTGGAACAAGAATTATGCAAGATGAACTACTGAGTCATGGTCCCGCTAAACCTATCGTCATCGCTGATACTTTAAATGGGAGGCTAATGACCCTCAATGAGGCCTGGTTCGTTTGATTGTGCCCGGAGAAATGGATGATGCACTGCGGCAGGTGAAATGGATAGCCAGAATAAACATCCTAAACTCTGACTAGGTAACTTGACGAAAACAGCGATTTATTGCTTCCTCGATATCTATCAGGCATTCGCGCTTTGGGTTCAACAAGATAAGAAACTCCTGGTTTCCTGATGCACCTTTAATTGGCGATGGTACAAGGCCGGTAGGATATAGCTTACGGCTTATTGACCAATGAAAAATGTCCTCCAGCACATTTCGGTGCACTTCTTCTTTCCGAATAACGCCGCCTTTTTCTACTTTCTCCGGCCCAGCTTCGAATTGAGGTTTTATTAACGCAATAATCTGGCCCCCTGCCGACATCCAATTCGTTACCTTTGGTATTATGAGTTTCAATGATATGAAGGACACATCAACGCTGGTAAAGTCTACTTGTTCAGGCAGCCTTTCAAGATAACGAGCATTAGTTCTCTCCATTACGACCACGCGTTCATCATTTCGCAATTTCCAATCAAGTTGTCCATATCCAACATCTATTGCATAAACCCGCCTTGCTCCGCGCTGGAGTAGAACATCGGTAAAACCGCCTGTAGAGGCTCCAACATCTGCACAAACCAGATCTGTTACGTCAAACGCGAAGTCGTCTAAGGCTTGTGCCAATTTATAACCCCCTCGGCCGACATATGGCGCCCGAGATATTAATTCTATCTTCGAATCCCTCGGGATCTTCATTCCAGGTTTGGACGCTGGTTTGCTGTTTACTCGTACTTCGCCAGCAAGTACAAGCGCCTGGGCATTCGATCGAGAGACCGTTAATCCCTGTTCAACCAGCAGGACGTCTAACCTCTCCTTTTCAATTTTCATTGGCCCAATATTCCATCCACTCTTTTAGGGAGTCGGTAAGTGATTGGTGTAAAGAAATGATCGGCCTCCAACCTGTGTGCTTGTTAATCTTGCTATACGAACCATAGATCTTTCTTGTCTCCAACGGCTGCAGGCGCTGGGGATCCGTTACAATCGCGACATCGATATCAGCCAGAGAAATTAACTCATTGAGTAAATACTCAATTGATACGGCCACTCCAGAGCAAACAAGGTACACTTCACCTACTCTCCCGGAATGAGCCAAGGCAATATAGGCTCTGGCAACATCCCGAACATCGGTGAAATCGCGCCAGGCTTCCAGGTTCCCAACAGTAATAAGCGGGGCAGTTTTTCCAGACTTGATCTTACTTATCTGCCGAGCAAAATCGGGCACCACAAATCCTGGACTTTGCCTGGGACCTATATGATTAAGTGGGCGGGCTTCGATAACAGGCAGTTGATATCTCTGCCAGTACAGCCTGAGAAGCGCGCTGGCAGCCATCTTACTGACACCATATGGATGAGCCGGATTTGGCGGAAGTTCCTCAGTTATTGGCAGATCCTCCGGATTCAAATTGTTATAAATCAAGCCACTGGTAATGAGTATCAATCTAGGTATGCACGAAAGGCGGGTTGCCTCGAGGATATTGGCCGTTCCACCACTATTGATCATGATAGTCTTCGAAGGGTTTTTCCAGGAGTTACTTGGAGATGCCTGGCCTGCTAAGTGAAATATTAAATCAGGCTTCTCTTCTGATAGATAGTCAACTAAAAATGTAAGATCCATCAGGTTCCCTGGAACAGATTTATAGCTCGGATGAGATGGCACTGGTTGGTGACCCGATCCTTTATGTTCTAGACCAGCAACTTCATTCCCCTCTTCTAAAAGAATCTCTGCCAGGTGTGAACCTGCAAATCCGGTTACTCCTGTCATAAATATACGCATGTGTATATCGACCTCCGAGTTAATTATACCTTTCGAGGAGGTCTTGGCATCATTCGCAAGGTTTTTGCTGAAAGATATAATTTATCTAATGGGCTATCCTCGAGCTGAGAACGTAGTTAATGATGTCGCAATGTCATATCAAGATGCCCTTGGCGACCGCCTGAAAACGATTTACCTTTTTGGCAGCCTTGTAGAGGGACTATATGAGCCTGCTGTTTCAGATATTAATCTGCTTGTGATCATTGGCACGCCCACCAACATTGAACTCTATGATGATAAAATACGTCCCATTTGGCAACTTTATCACAAAACTCTCCGCACCAACCCTATTGTAGCCTCTCCTGTTCCATTAAATCGCCATCTAGCCCTCAATCCTCTATTTGCGAGTCATTTACGAAGAGTCGGACAACGCATTATTGGCGATGACTACAATTGGCCGGAGCCAAATATTGATATCTTGGAGCACATGGTCCGCCTTGCGGAACAGGCCATCGAGTGCTCAGCACTCCTTGGACCCACCTTGTTGTTAGCGCAAGATAAACAAGTTGCCCATAATAGGCTTAGGCAGATTCACAAACAGATATTTGGTCTAAATAATGTTGATTCTCGAAGTGATAATGATCTGATTAACCAAATCGTACTATTTGCTAATGATAGGCTTGCTGATTTCCCTGGCCTTCTTAACCCAGGTTTGTTCGCTGAGGGAGCTCCTCCTCTTATAAACCGGCTGTTGTCCATCTACGAGGCTGAAAATCGAATCTATCTTGTGTTTCCAGATCTTCCCTCATCTGAATTCAAGGAAATTCTCAGGAATGTCGATTGGTTAGCCGTTGCAGACCGAGTTGCCGGATTTTACAAAGAACTACGTGTAACAACAGCAGCTCAACTTCGGCTGATCCTCTGTTATAAGCATTCAGCCGATTTCAAATTAAAAACCTTTAGCCATGTATGGGGCGTAGACATCTTGGATGACCTGGAGGTTTCTGATTGGACCATTTATCGGAATCAGGCCCGATTATCGTCAGAATTGTTATTGCTTGATCTGCCATCCAATTACATCTACACAAACCGGAGTGACTTAGCCATGCTGGTCCATGATTATCAAAATAAACTTCTCAATATCCAGCTGAGGCATGAGCTGCTATGTAGAATTATGAGCCGGGAGCTGAAGTTTCCTGATCAGAGATTGCCGTCAAGAGGGGCTCCTATAGAAGTACGGCTTCAAGGCATCTTTGATCACCTGGAATGGTGGGCAGATTACTACTTTAATGAGATGAACAAATCCAGGATCGAAGAAGTGTGAACTATCAAAAAAAGTGGACTATTAATCTGAGCGATTTTACCCGCAATTTTCAACACGCAGAACCTGTCTAAAGATGCAACTTCTCAAATTTGAACGCATTCGTTTTAGAAGAGCCTTACAGTTACTACTATTTTCTATAATAATCGTCCTCATCCAGCCGTCACCCGTTCTGGTTACCTACGGCGAACAACAATCTGTGGAAACATCCATCCCTAATTTAGGTGTCCACACCAGATTAACTGATGAGGTTGAAGAATGGAAAATCCAGCGTTCGTTGAAATTGGTACGCGAGGTGGGTGCGCCCTGGATAGTGGAGTTGTTTCCTTGGGCATATTATCAGGCTGAGAACGGCAGCTACGCTTGGGATCATCCCGATATGGTAATTAATCACGCCAATGCCCAAGGATTAAAGGTGATTGCCAGGCTGGGAATGACCCCGGAATGGGCCCGCCCACCGGAGACAACATTAAATTATTTGGACGAGGGGGCCTTTAATGATTTTGCACAATACAGTGCAGATTTTGCTGACCGATACCGTGGAAAAGCCGATCACATCATCATATGGAATGAACCGAATTTGAGTTATGAATGGGGTTATCAATCGGCTGATCCCAGCACTTATGTAAAGTTATTGAAGGTCGTTTACCCCAGGATCAAAGAGGCAAATCCAGATGCTGTTGTGCTCGCGGGTGCTCTGGCGCCAACTTTAGAGCCCGCAGGCTCGCCATGGGGCCTTAACGATCTGGACTTTTTGCGAGAGATGTATGAACTCGGCGCGGCCGACTACTTCGACGGTCTGGCAGTTCATGCATATGGCTTAACTTTTCCGGCTGATGCTGAACCGCACCCTTCGATTTTAAACTTTCGCAGGGTTGAGCTCGTAAGAGAAATTATGGTCGAATTTGGGGATGAGGGCACACCGGTATTCATAACTGAAAGTGGCTGGAACGACCATCCCCGCTGGAGCCTTGCGGTTAATCCGGGACAGAGAATCCAATATACCCTAGATGCAATTGAATATGCAACAAAAAATTGGCCTTATGTAGATGTTCTTGCGTTCTGGGCGTTCCGCTATCCAGCGCCAACAAAGAGTTATCCGGATTATTTTACTTTCGTCACGCCCGAGTTCATAACCAAACCTATCTACGATTTTCTTAAGAACGCCACGGGTAATTAATTAGTTGCTGCGGAGAAAACGGCGAATTTTCCCATGAACCGTAGGCCTATCCATACTAAAATATCAACGTTGCTCATCACAGCTATGGCATTTATCCTGCTTTTAGCCTCCTGCTCTAAGACCGAACAATCTTGGCAACGAATAGTCGACGAAGGTAAATTAACAATTGGCCTCGATCCTTCATTTCCTCCATTTGAGGCAACAGATGGAACAGCTGTCTATGGAATTGATGTGGACTTAGCTAATGCGGTTGCGGCTGAATTGGGATTGGAGGCAAACTTTACCTATTTTGGTTATGATGGACTCTATGACGCCCTCTTATCAAAACAAGTTGATGTTCTTATTTCAGCATTGGCTATCTTTCCTGAAAGGACTCGGGATTTCTCTTATAGCGAAAGTTATTTTGATGCAGGTCAGGTGTTAATATCCCCCAGCGATAGCCAGTTTGAGGGCATTGAAGATCTTAACAGCCAGACCATTGCAGTTGAGCTTGGCGCTGAGGGCCACACCCTTTCCACGAGTTGGCAGCGGCAAAAGCCCGGGTTGATAATTTTTACTTTTAACTCTGCAGAGGATGCACTTAACGCACTCAACACCGGCAAAGTCGATCTCTCGGTAGTGGACAGTATCGGCGCACTTCTGTACATCAACAAGAAAGGATTACGAGCTAATACTTTCCATGTTACTAATGAACCATTCGCTATGGTTGTCCGATCAGATGATACAATACTTCTAGAGAAACTTAATTTATCTCTCGGTACTATAAAAGAATCGGGCCAGTTAGACATTATTATCGATAAATGGCTTGGCCAATAATATCTCTCTTGGAAAGTTAAGCTGTGTTATACTCTACTAAATGGTTCCATTTGTTTTTTTTTAGGGTAAAGGAGTTAGGTTTATGAAGGATTCACCTGTACCAGACATGTATGACAAGATCGAGAGCGAATCAACCGGCATTGGAAGACTGCTGAGCAAAATCCCGGGTTTTGACGGCTATATTGAGCGAGGTCGTAGGCGAGAAGCTGATCAGATTCTTAGAGAGACCATTGCATCCCGCTTGGAATTATCAAGAAATCAATTGGCTGCCGTTCATCAAGAATTGAGCCGGGACATCGTTAAGGCAATGGATTATGCCGAATCTCTTGGTCGAGCTGATACTCGACTGATGGGCTTGATTGGCAAAGTAAATTCAGCGCCTCAAGGTTACGCCGGTTTTTTTGATGCCGTAAAAGTAAAAGAAGAAGACTTAGCTCGTGTCTATTCGTTTGATGAAGCGATGTTAGCTTATGTGGACCAGGTAGCGGTAGATATTAGCGCTGTCGAAAAGGCCGCCAGGGATGACGGAGATCTTGATGGCAGCATTCGTGAACTGGATAATACTTTGCGCGAAGCAAACACAACCTTTGATTCTCGAAACGAAATATTAACTGGAGTTGTATAGCGTGGGCAGAGGTAGATATTTAGCTGCTGGTAGGGTTTTTATTATATGGCGCCTAGATGATTGAGTATTGGAACATCTTTATTTGATAGGAGTGAACGAACATGCCAAGAATTTTCGACCGTGTTAACGCCGAACCGTGGTTGAAGGATGAGATCGTACAGAAGTTCCCTAGAGGTGGCCCAGGTGATATTCGCCTTGGCTCACAGTGTATTGTCCAGCCTGGCGAAACTGCTGTCTTCGTCCGTGGTGGCGAGTCCCTCGGGACATTGACTTCGGGAACCCACACATTAACCACCGCTAATCTTCCCTTATTGGAGTCAGTGATAGGCTCTGCCTTTAGCGGCAAAACGCCCTTTACTGCTGATGTCTTCTTCGTAAAGGTCACTGATATGACCCTGAAATGGGGCACTACAGCGGCGATTATCGTTGAGCATATGAACAGACCCCCTGGCGCCAGCGCTATCATTGGAAATGGAACCTATGTAATTCGAGTTAAGGAACCATGGCGATTCCTGACAGCTATGGACGCTTTTCGAAGTAGCGTCAGGCTTCCTCAGTTAAAGGATCGGCTAGATCCGATGCTGGGTGTAATGATGCAAGATAAACTGAGCGAATTGGCTATCGCCAAAAATCTAGGTCCTGCTCAACTGCAATCATTTTCCCAAGACCTCAATGATTTACTGGTGGGGATGCTTCAGACAGAATTCGATGCCTTAGGCATGTCCCTTCTCGATTTTAATATCAGGATGGGACTGCATCCGGACTCTCTAGAAGTAGTTACTCGGATGGGATATGGCACCAGCTATACGCAGATGAAGGCCATGGATGTTGGCATAGCCGCGGCCGAGTCAGGTGGAGGTGGTGGTCTGGCTGAGGTCGGTATCGGCATGATGGGAATAACCGCTATGCAACAGCAGCAGCAGGCGCTTCAGCAGCAACAACAATCTGGTCAGCAGCAGCCTGGCCAACCAACAGCGGCTCCCCCTGAGATGCCGGCAGTTATGACGCCTGCGCAAGCAGCAGCCTTTGTCCAGGTTGGTGAGTCAGATATTGTGGCCGCTATCGAATCAGGTGACCTGAAAGCCCGCAAGATCGGAACTGCTTACAGAATTAGTAAAGCAAATTTGGAAGAATTTCTTTCTGGTTAGTCAGAGATCGATTAAAGATCATCCAATTCCCATAGGATAAAGAGCCCTCTTTACTTATCTTGGTGAAGAGGGTTTTGGATCCTCCTCCCCTTATCCGCAATCTTCTGATTCAAGAATTGTATCCGATGCTCTAATGATCAAGTATCAACCAATTCGTTCCTCCCAAGCCGCGAGCACTTCTTGATCCAGATAGTCGCTATTCAGAAGCGCTCCCAATAATTGCGAGCAATTTCCACAGAATTCCCGACTGTCCGACAAATTAAAATGCTCCGGCTGGTCCCAATCCTTGCCAACCACGGTGGAATTGGGGGCAAGCACCAGTATGGCATCATGTTGAATCGATTTAAGATTCGCGATGTGTACGGACATAGGATTTTCAGAGTGAACTGTATAGTAATTCACCAGGGAAAAATGACTTCCACGCAAAGCGATGGTTAACGCCCCCCAGGCGAGGGCTTTCCAATGGTGAAATGTAAATATTAGCCGGCCGCTATCGGACCGAAGAACGCGCCGGCACTCTAAAAAGACCTTGGATAAATTGGTGAGATAGGGATCCTCAAATTGTGGAGCATCGTTTCGATTTTGATTTCCCACAACCGCTGCGGAGCTTATATAGTCCCATTCAATTCCTTCCCGGGTTTTCTCGGGCAGCAGTCGTTCTAACCATACCCGAAAATAAGCAGCCAGGTCCTGGTATTGGATACTGTCATAATAAGGCGGGTCGGTAACGATGAAATCAACACTGTTTTCATCTAAGCCTGTATCTGCGGCCGAATTTTGCAGCAGAAAAAACCGTCCTTGGCCGATCTTCAACTTTTTCTGGTTCGTTACCCCCTGCCCCATATCCACTTCGCCTGTAATCGTTACAAATTTAGGTCTCGAATTTTTTAATACTCTCTCCCTTGGTTCCAGCGCCCACTTTTTACCTCTCTCAATTCGGTCAGAGAAAAGCCGCTTAATTGAACCAGATACCTTCTCGGGGTAAATGGGGTTGTTTTCAAGGGCTGTATAAGGAAAGCTGTAGGCGTGATAAGAAAATACATGCCTAACTGCTCCAGCCCTTCTAACAGTTGTCCCCTTATATCCACAGAGCATGGCATTCATATCGAGGGATGTTGATACCAGCAGTGCAAGATTAAGTCCGATTAAATCATCACATTCGGCCGTAAACTCGGCGGCCTTAAGAATGTAAATAATCTGGCGGCTGGAAAATAGCTCCTCATAGTAGCGTATCCCTTTACGGATAAGCGCATCTGATTTGGGCCCTCCAGCTATTTTCAGTTTGTTTTTGGGAAGAAGAAGCGCTCTCTTTTTTTCAGATTTGGCTATTAATCCGAGATCACTTTTAGATACAGTCGCTAACTGAAAGCCATGGCGGGGACAACGACAGGCGGCCGCTACCGGTGCGTAGCGGGCATAAAATGGGCGCGCAAGATCCTCCTGAAAGGGTCCGCCACAGAATCGACATTTTTTGATCCCTTTCTGGTAAATCGGGCGTTTCTCAGCAGGGGAATGACATTTATGTTCCTTTAACTCTGTTGATACCTGGTGGCACTGGGAACAAATGACGACACGGGTTCCATCAGGTTCGGTGCGTAATACCAGGGAATCTAAAATAATACCGCCCAAACAGTTGCATTTCTGGAC
>BTQB01000088.1:0-8858 GCA_036985655.1 Anaerolineae bacterium
ATGTGGGCGATTAATATACGCTCAACATGACACGATTTTTGGTTGCCTAACAAAGTGTTCGTGTTAATATGGGGGGCATCACCAACATGTGAACCGAACCATCCGACTTCATCTCGTGGACTTTTCTTGACCACAATTAACAATATAAGATGGTGGGCATCATGGCCTAAAGCAGTTCCTTCTAAATAGGGCTGATTGGGGGAGTTTGTTACCGTTTCGTTATAAGCGGGCTCTCAAAGAGGCGCCTGAAAAAACGATGGTTTCCTGCAGAAGGCTATTTGAAAAGGACTCCAACAAATATTAACAATCATCTGAGTTATTATGAACAACACAGCAATAATTGGGCAAGCCGAGCAAGAATACCTACATAGGCAAATGAATAAGGTTTCACGCTCCTTTACTCTGGTTACACCGGCTGCGGGACCACCTCTGAGCCACTATCTTTCGACAGCCTATTTAATTTTCCGGGTAGTGGACAATATCGAAGACAGCTACCAATCCTTCACCTGGCAAGAAGCACGGTTTGCTGAATTCGAAGAGCTGCTCAAATTTCCCGAAAGAGCAGCAAATATTTTGGCCCGCTGGGACAAAGAATTGTGGCCGGGATTAACAATGGATGAGATCCAGCTCATGAGCAGCCAGGATGGCGCCTTGCTCTGGCGCATCTACAGCCAACTACCAGAGGTTCCCCGGAAATCAATTGAACATTGGTCGACCGTTATGGTCGAGGGTATGAAGAAGGTTAAGGATGCAGAACAACTTCCTCAATTTATCAAACGGGGAGATGTTTACCTACCAAGCAAGGTGTCGGACTATAACCAATACTGTTATTATGTTGCCGGAACAGTCGGTCATTTATCAACCGAGATTGTCGTAGATCACCATGAGTTTGAGAGCGAGGTGGCCGATCGTTTACTTATTAATGCCGAAGCGTTCGGCCGGGCACTGCAAAAAACGAATATTATAAAAGACTTCGCTGAGGATTTAGAAAGGAATGTTTGTTACCTGCCAGACGAATGGATGAATGATGTAGATTACTCCCCTTTAAGCCTGCAAGGGGCGCCATATGACTGGAAATATAGGGTTCTTGATAACATATTAGAGGAGTTAGAGGATTCCACATCTTATGTGATTGACCTTCCCCACACTGGTCAAGGCTACAGGCAAGCTTCACTGCTGTGTCTTTTCCCTGCCTACCAGACTATTCTACAAGCAGCCCGTTCAAAAGAGAGCCTCTTCACACGAGACCATATGGTAAAGATCTCTCGAGAAACATTCCAACAATGCATTTTCGATGCACAATCTCTAGCCACCGATGATCCAGCTATTTGGAAATATGGTCAGGATATTCAAGAAAAAGTAAAGATCGCCTTGAACTCAGCACGTCCCTAATAGGTCTGAACCCGCTGAGCCCCTATGAGTCCAGATTAGAATGGCAATGTTTTAGCCCTATTTTGGACTGACAATTTGAATAAGCTGCCGGTATCCCTATTTCAGGTGCTAACAGGTAGGCTCTCTTTTAAATTCTAATCCACGCCGTCGTTTGGCGCTGATCCGTTGTGGGTGTTGACAATTTATTGAAATCCCTATTAAGGGGGAGTAACCAAGGATTGGCTGTTACCTGTTACAAATATCAGGTAAAGATTATACCAGGCTGGCGTCACAACGGCGGCGATATTATCAGCAGGATTGGGGTCCAGGCCGTTGTCGCCATCGTCACGGATCTCGGCCGTATTGGTAATTTGGCTAAGGGTGACCTGGCTAGGGCTTGGGATATCGATGGTGAAAGAGATGACCCCACTAGGTCCAGCAGGAACAGCCCCTACGGTGATTGTGCAGGAACTACCGGCGTTCACGTCGGGCGTGCAGGCCCAACCGGCTTTGCTAGCATCGGCTTTGAAAGCGGCGCCAGCCGGCAGGCTGTCAGTGATAATTACGCCAGCCGCGTCCTGGTTGCCAACATTGGAATAAGTTAGGGTATAAGCCAAACTCTTTCCGATTACCGCCGTCTCGACCGCCGGATCGATATCAAGCTGTAGATCTGGAGCGGCGATGACCGGTATTAGGGCGCTGTCGCTGTTATCAGCCCCATTTTCGTCCCGACAGCTAGCGTCATCTTCGCCAATCTCGGCACTGATATGAACATTATTCACGCCTGCCGGAACGAATTTATGCAGGTCGACAGCGAATTTGATTGAGCCACTTTCACCACCGTCAAGGGAACCCAGAGCGTAAGTACAGACGCTTCCGGGGTTATTTACCAGATCACAATCCCAGCCACTTGAGCTAGCGCTGGGATTGAAGGAGGTATTAGCCGGTACCGTTTCGGTGACGGTCACGCCGGTCGCCTCTATATAGCCACTGTTAGTGTAGGTTAGGCTGTATGTAAGCGTTTCACCGGGTACGACCGAGAGGGGAGGGTCGTCTATGACCACTTGCAGGTTATGGACGAGTTCGAATTCTGAATAGTCGCCGATCTTAATTCCAACATCGGCAACCGATGGATCGCCTGGGAGAGCAAGATCAATGTCCCCAACCTCGTCTGAGGTGACAGCCGAACAGCTTATTGCCGGAGTGCCCTGGGTGGTGAATTCATGCCACTGGACATCCAGCTTTTTATTAGGTGTGAATCCACCAACGCCAACGGCGCCTGAAAGTCCGGTGATACCGTTCACAGAATCTACCACATTTCTCCAGGTGTGGTTCTTGTTTTGCACCCAAAGGTGGGCTCGATCATTTGCCGTATCTTTTTGCCCAGTGGCTCTTAGCTCAGGGTCGGTAAGCGTCGCTTGTATGTCCTCGTATTGGCCGTTATTTATCGGGATAGGGCTGGTGAAAGCCCGTAAATATTTAAAAATTTCATACAGGCCCGCCTGCCCATCGGGACCCGCCCGGTTTTCCAGGTTTGATCGCCACCAGTAGATCTCGGACATCGATCCAGGATCGAGGGTTGACCATAAGAGGTTGTGAAGCCAGACGCCGTTCATATCCAGGGCCAAATCCGGCTGCTCGGTTTGCTGATCGACAAAATCAATACCTGTTTCACCTCTGACAATAGGTTTTGTTGCTATGGCGTTTTGAGCGGCCGCTTCGTCGGTGACGGTTCGAGCCCATGAACTGTAATCGAGATGGAATAGGGCTGCATCTGTTTCATGGGCTGGGTCGTTCATCCAGCCGGTGCTAACATAAGCGTGCAGATCGGCATAATCCACGTTCGGATAATCAGGATTTACCCAGAAATCGGCGGCCGGGTAAGAGCGCCAGAAGCTGGTGGTCACCATGTGGGCATTTGGATGATCATAATTACAGAAGTCGCCTTCAAAAGGTTGACCATCATCGTTCGTATCCGGCACCGGGATGCCGAACACTTCACATTTCATGTATCTTCCGAAGAGATCGGCCGCGGCATAGTGACTGGTACGGACAGGATCAGGATCGCCTTCGTTGGTAAACTCCCACGAGTGGATATTGGGCGAGTATCCCCATCTGGCCTGTAAATATCTCCAATAAGCCCTCTGCAGCCAGCGGATTTTGTTAATCTCATAGTCAACGCCGTAGTAACCGTCTTTATTATTTGGCTCGCCGGGTAGCACAAAGGTGCCATCATCATTTATTTTGTAAAAGATCTTGTCGCTCCTGTCCTGGATGACCATCTTCAGATAGAGGTCATTTTGCTCAATCGTTTCGAATATTTTGTCGATGGCAAATGATCTTAGCTGAGGATAGTAGAGCTGGTATTCCATCGAAGATTGCATCAGGATTTCGGGTCCAAATTGACCAGAACCCAGATCTTCGCGGACTGAAATGGATTTTATATAGACCTCCCCTTGATCTACATTTTCTATTCCGATATGAATTCTTTGGATAAAGTCATTGCTGCCGGAGTTCCAGGTACCCTCAATAGTGCCCCAGTCACCGGTGTTGGTACCATAGTTGGTAATAACGACTGTCTTACTATTAAGCTTTTCAGGATCGAAACATTCGGAATTCCAGCCGCCGATCTTGGCTACTAGACCGTAATCGCTGAAATCCGGATTCCTGGGTCCACTTATGTTTTCTCCCCAATAGGTTACCTCTATTTTATAGTCAGTGTTCGGTTTGACCGCCTCTGGATCCCCCAATATCTGAATGCGGCAGGCATCATATGGGACAGTGTTTCCGTCAATTTCGTAATCAACGCGCAAGGTCATCGTCACATCATCGTTACTGGGGTTTTTAAAGGGTACTATGCCAGGCCGGGGCAGATAGCCCTCGTAAATATTCATTGTACCTATCCATTCGGGCCAGGCGGCGCCGTATAAATCACTAATCCAGGTCCGCAGGAAGTCAATGCCATTCTCGGAAAATGTCTCGAAATTAGCATTATCGGTAAGGATAGGGTGGCCTTCGGTATGAATTCCGGAGGTATAGAAAGGTGAACCATCGTCAAACTCAAAATACCTGAGATCATTTTGGCTCACCTTTAAGAAACCGCGATTATCAGATTGGACAACCTTGAAATTTATCGGGTTAGATTGGGTTGTCGTTGAACCTGTTTCATCCTCAGCTTTTAGATAAACCTGCCAGTCGCCAGGTAGGTGTGGGGAAAAACGGACTTTCCAGGCAAATTCGCCTGTGGGATAGAACCAGTTATGTTCTTTTTCATCCCAACCTGTCTTGGTTATGCCGTTGTTGTCATCGAAAAATTGGTAGTAAAAGGCCGGCTGCTGGTATGTATTGCCGTCTGGATCGGTAAAGATTGCATCAACGGTCACGCCATTGTGTAATGGGATGTTGACAGGATCAATTCCTGGCGGTGGGCTTGGATCGTAGGGAAATTGGAGATTGGCGGCGACTGTGTTGACATCAAAGGTGATTTCGAATTTATCAAATTGGGGTATTTCCCCCTCAGTATAATCCTCCCGGTTGTCAGAGATGTTACTTATCGATAATAAATCTTGAACAGCTTCCTCGCGTACCGTTGGACCAGGCAGCGGGTGGTCAGGATCAGCCGGGATGAAAACAATAATGAAGAATAATCCCAGGGAAGTAAGCAGCAGATATTTAAACTTGTGCATGGCTCTTGTCACCAAGATAAGTATACCGTGATAACAGCCACAGGTTAAAAAATGCTCTTTTCAAAATCGAGGAACTCTTGATTATCTGTTACCTGTTACAAGTAATAGATAAAGAGTATACCTGGCTGGTGTCACAACGGAGGCGATATTATCAGCAGGATCGAGGTCCAGGCCGTTGGCGCCATCGTCACGGATTTCGGCCGTATTGGTAATTTGGCTAAGGGTGACCTGGTTAGCGTCTGGTAGATCGATGGTGAAAGAAATGACCCCTATAGTTCCAGCAGGAACAGCCTCGACAGCAAAGGTGCAGGGACTGCCGGGCCCCACGTCGGGTGTGCAAGCCCAACCGGCCGTGCTAGCATCGGGTTTGAAAGAAGCGTAGGCTGGCATAGTGTCAGTGACGACCACGCCAGTCGCACCCTGGTTGCCAACATTGGAATAAGTTAGGGTATAGGCTAATGTCTTGCCCATTACTGCCCTCTCGGCACTGATATCGATATCAAGCTGCAGATCTGGGGCGGCAATGATAGGTGTGAGGGCACTATCGCTATTATTATCCGGACTGATGGCGTCAACTTCGCCGATCTCGGCAGTGTTAAAAATATTGTTCACCCCTGCTGGAACGGATTTATACAAGTTGACGGCGAAATCGACTGAGCCACTTTCACCGCCGTCAAGGGAACCCAGAGCGTAAGTACAGATGCTGTGGGAGTTTTTAACCATCCCACATTCCCAGCCAGTTGAGCTAGCACTGAGGTTGAAAGATGTATTAGCCGGTACCGTTTCGGTGATAGTCACGCCGGTCGCGTCCTGGTTGCCAACATTGGAATAAGTTACGGTGTAGGCTAAGGTCTCGCCCGGTACTGCACTCTCGACACCAGGATCGATATCGATCTGCAGATCTGGGGCGGCAATGACAGGTGTAAGGGCGCTGTCGCTGTTATCATCCCCGTTTTCGTCCCGACAGGCAGCGTCATCTTCGCCAATCTCAACAGCGCTAAAAATGTCGCTCACTCCTGCGGGAACGGATTTATGCAGGTCGACAGCGAAATCGACAGAGCCACTTTCACCACCGTCAAGGGCGCCCAGAGCATAAGTACAGACGCTTCCGGGGTTATTTACCAGATCACAATCCCAGCCGATTGAGCTGGCGCTGGGATTGAAGGAGGTATTAGCCGGTACCGTTTCAGTTATGGTCACGCCGGCCGCCTCTATATAGCCACTGTTAGTGTAGGTTAGGCTGTATGTAAGCGTTTCACCGGGTACGACCGAGAGGGGAGGGTCGTCTATGGCCATCTGCAGGTTATGGACGAGTTCGAATTCTGAATAGTCGCCGATCTTAATTCCAACATCGGTTACCGATGGATCTCCTGGGAGAGCAAGATCAATGTCCCCAACCTCGTCTGAGGTGACAGCCGAACAGCTTATTGCCGGAGCGCCCTGGGTGGTAAATTCATGCCACTGGACATCCAGCTTCTTATTGGGTGTGAATCCACCAACGCCAACGGCGCCTGAAAGTCCGGTGATACCGTTCACAGAATCTACCACATTTCTCCAGGTGTGGTTCTTGTTTTGCACCCAAAGGTGGGCTCGATCATTTGCCGTATCTTTTTGCCCAGTGGCTCTTAGCTCAGGGTCGGTAAGCGTCGCTTGTATGTCCTCGTATTGGCCGTTATTTATCGGGATAGGGCTGGTGAAAGCCCGTAAATATTTAAAAATTTCATACAGGCCCGCCTGCCCATCGGGACCCGCCCGGTTTTCCAGGTTTGATCGCCACCAGTAGATCTCGGACATCGATCCAGGATCGAGGGTTGACCATAAGAGGTTGTGAAGCCAGACGCCGTTCATATCCAGGGCCAAATCCGGCTGCTCGGTTTGCTGATCGACAAAATCAATACCTGTTTCACCTCTGACAATAGGTTTTGTTGCTATGGCGTTTTGAGCGGCCGCTTCGTCGGTGACGGTTCGAGCCCATGAACTGTAATCGAGATGGAATAGGGCTGCATCTGTTTCATGGGCTGGGTCGTTCATCCAGCCGGTGCTAACATAAGCGTGCAGATCGGCATAATCCACGTTCGGATAATCAGGATTTACCCAGAAATCGGCGGCCGGGTAAGAGTTCCAAAAGCTGGTGGTCACCATGTGGCTATTTGGATGATTGAAATTGCAAAAATCACCCTCAATAGGCAGGCCGTCATTGTTCGTATCCGGCACCGGTACGCCGAAAACCTCACATTTCATGAATCTTCCGAGGAGGTCGGCCGAGGTCCAGTGACTGGAATTGACAGGATTGCCTTCATTCGTAAACTCCCACGAGTGGATATTGGGCGAGTATCCCCATCTGGCCTGTAAATATCTCCAGTAGGCTCGCTGCAACCATCGGATTTTGTCATCCGCATACCAATTGCCATAGTAACCGTCTAGATTGTCTGATTCTCCACCAATCACAAAAGACCCATCGTCATCGATTTTGTAATAAATCTTGTCGTTCTTATCCTGGATGACGAACTTTAAGTAGAGGTCATTTTGCTCGGCTAATTCAAGAACTTTGTCAATTGCCAATGAGCTAAGTTGAGGATAATAAAGTTGGTATTCCATCGAAGGCTGCGCCAGAATCTCCGGTCCATATTGACCGGATCCGAGATCTTCCCGGATAGAGATGGTATTGATATAAATGTCTCCTTCGATCACATTTTCTAATCCTATGTGTACTCTTGGAAGAAAGTCGTTGCTGCCTGAGTTCCAGGTTCCCTCAATAGTACTCCAGTCACTGGTGTTGCCTCCGTAATTGGTGACGACGGTACTGGCGGCGGGATCAGGCTCGAAACACTCCGGCTGCCAGCCGCCAATTTTGACTACAAGACCGTAATCGCTGAATTGTGTATCCCTGGGTCCACTAATGTTACTGCCCCAATACCTTACTTGTACTTTGTAATCTGTGTTCGGCTTGACCGCCTCTGGATCGTTCCAATATTGAAAACGGCAGCCATCAAACCAGCCAGTGTCTCCACCATTTTCGTAATCAACATGCAGAGTCATTGAAATGTCGCTGGTATTGGGATTTTGGAAGGGGAGGATTCCAGGCCTGGGAAGATAGCCATCATAGATATTCCTTCCTCCTAACCATTCAGGCCAGGCGGCGCCATACAAACCGCTGATCCAGGTGCGTAAGAAGTTAATGCCGTTCTGCGAAAATATTTTGTATCGACTTTCATTGTTTAGGATTGGATGGTTAAAGTTGATATTGGTTTCAAATCCTAATCCCTGAAACGGCGTGCCATCGTCAAATTCAAAATATCTTGGATCAATTTGACTAACCTTTAGAAAACCATTGTTTTCAGATTGGATTACCGAGAATTCGATAGGGGTTGATTGTGTTGTCGTTGACCCTGTGGCATCCTCTGCTTTTAGATAGACCTGCCAATTTCCGATTAGGTGGGGGGAGAAGCGAACCTTCCAGGCAAATTTACCTGTGGGGTAGAACCATTCGTGTTCCTTTCCATCCCAGCTTGTTTTAGTTGCATTGTTGTTATCATCGAAAAATTGGTAGTAAAAAGCTGGCTGCTGATATGTGATGCCACCAGGGTCGGTGAAAATTGCATCGACTGAAATGCCATTGTGTAATGGGATGTTTGCAGGATCAATTCCTGGCGGTGGGGTTGGATCGAAGGGAAATTGGAGATTGGCAGCAGCAGTATTTATATCAAAGGTGATCTCGAATTTCTCAAATCGGGGTATTTCCCCTCCAGCATAATCCTCCCGGTTATCAGAAATGTTACTGATCGATAATAAATCTTGAGC
>BTQB01000089.1:0-8837 GCA_036985655.1 Anaerolineae bacterium
CGCCGGAGTGACGAGGAAAAGGCGAGATTTGAAAGAGCGGCAGAACGTCAAAAAGGAAGATTAAGAGCGAAGAAGAAAAACCAGTGAGCACAATGCCATCGAAATTGCTGAGTTTGTTGGAGGATCATTCTGCAGCCCAGCGCGTCCTGAGTGAGCCGCCGAAAGACCTGGGCATTGCTTCAATAGAACCGTTTCCGTTTTTAGCAATTATGGGCCAACAGGAGATGAAACTGGCCCTAATTCTGGCTCTCATTAATCCAAAAGTGGGCGGCGTTTTGCTGGTAGGGTCGCGCGGAACAGCCAAGACAACAGCCGTCCGATCTTTAGTTGATTTGCTGCCGCTGCGTCGTCACAGCATCTGCCCTGAAGGATGCACGGAGGAGATGTTCGAGCAGAATGGAATGGATGCCATTTGCAAAGATTGCGCGAAAAAGGTTGGATACGGTGAACCACTAACTGTAGAAGAACGCGTACGAATTTTTGAACTACCTCTCAATGCCCGTCTGGAGGATGTCGTCGGGGGAATAAATGAACGCCTCGCTCTTGAACAGCAGCGACTTCGATTAGACCGAGGGATATTAGCTCAGGCTGATGGAAATATCCTCTATATTGATGAAGTAAATCTCCTGGAGAGAAATGTCTCCAATGCCATTCTTGATGCAGCAGCCCAGGGTTATTATACGGTACGACGGGGTCCTATGAGCCTTGAATACCGGTCTCAATTTATCCTGGTTGGCTCGATGAACCCTGCGGAGGGTCAGCTAAGACCACAAATTCTCGATCGATTTGGATTAAGGGCTGTTGCGCGTGGTTTACCTGACCACGAGGCCAGGTACCGGGCATATCAGCGAGCGATTAGCTACCGTACAGATCCGGAAGAAATGTCAGCGATTTATGCTGACGCAACAATGGCCCTTGCGGAGGAGATCGATCAAGCTTCATTAAGAATACATGAAGTGGAAATTGAAGAAGAGGCAAAGAGACTCGGCTTGGAACTAATTCAGGAATTAAACATCGAATCAAATCGGGCAGAAATAACACTTTTTGAGGCTGCAAAAGCTTATTGTGCCTCTGACGAACGCATTACCGTTCAAAGGTCTGATATCGAGACGGTAGCCCTCATGTCCTTGCGTCTCCGACAGAGTGATTCATTACACAATTTTTACAGGAAACAAGAGAAGGAGGACCAGCTGGTTCTGTCATTGATAGCGGCTCATAATTAAAATTTTGTCATCAAGTAGATTAGCTTTGCTTAATAACCGGCAATCAGAAACACTCATTAAAATTAGCTTCACAATCATCCTGTTAGGCTATTTCCTTGTCTGGCTTCCGCAGCCGGTAGTGGGTTTATCATTCATCGGCTTAGAGATCGGGGAGTGGGTTAAGTTCATACCGCAGGTCCGCCAGGGAGACATTTTACCGAGTCGCAGCTTTTTCTACTTGCCTCCTGTGACACTGGGGGCCATGATGGCTCTCTGGACTGCTAGGTGGTCCAATCGACGCTGGAAAACATGGGTTATCCGGGGCACAGCGCTTCTTATCAGTTTATTAGCCCTGCCGGCTATTGAATCATTTCGGGACGAACCAATTAGCCAATGGGTTTTGCGGCTGCTGTTTATTGTTGTCGCAGCCATTGCCATTTTGCTAGCGACAGTCTACGCATCGAGGGAGAGCGTGCCGTATACAGTTCCATGGGCATATTTTGTTGGATTGGGTTTGATAGGGGCTTTGCTCCCTCTCTGGATCTTCCTCGCCATTAGACCTGTTGCGGGAGAGATCATTGGTTCAAAAGTGGGATTTGGCGTAGGAATACTCCTAAACATACTAGGACATGGGTTACTGGTCGCACTAGGAATGATTCACCTATCAAGGAGTAAATCGGTCTCTTCAACGAAATTTTCTCAAGAACTTAACTAAAATAAACTAAAAGACGATGCCTGGCATCGTCCTTTCATTCCATCTTAAACTCTCTTTGAAATATATAAATTAATGGTGTTTATGATTCGTTATTGCTTTCTCATATGCTCATCGATATAAGCAACCGCTTCACCGACAGTCGTTATCTTTTGGGCGTCCTCATCTGAAATCTCGCCGTCGAATTCCTCTTCAAAGGCCATAATTAACTCGACCAGGTCAAGCGAATCAGCTTCAAGTTCTTCCCGAAACCTTGCTTCCGAAACAACCTGTTCTTCATCGACGCCCAGAAGCTGGACAATGATGCCACTTATGCGGGTTTCGGTATCACTACTCATAGCGTGCTCTCCTTAGGGATTTATTCTGAAACAGCTATGCAATTTTATGAGCGGGCAACAGATTGTCAAGTGGTTGGTTGACAGGTTGCCTGATTCTTTTGTTGATCTGGGATTAACCAGATTCCTGAAAGAGTTAACCCTCGACTATTGGCTGGGTTACGGATTTAGTCCCGAAGTTCTTTATCCAGACACTTAGACCGAGTAAGAAGAAAAATACAAATGACAAATCCACGAGAAATAGGGAGTGATCGACAAGACCATGAGCAAGAAGACCGAACAAAACTGCAACAAGACCAACAGCAACCGGCTTCCAGTGTGGCGCTGAGGTGTTTGGCAGCCTGTAGCTAACAGACCAATAAGACCAGAAGAGCCAAATTCCACTTGCCAGCCCAAATATCCCCAGGCGGGTAGCCAGATCTAAGATCAGATTGTGGGGATGGCTTAGATTTGGTTCTTTCCAGGCTGCATCCAGAATATACTTTCCACGATATTCGTAGAGAAAATTATCGAGGCCGACGCCAAAAATAGGATGATCACGGAACATGTTAAAACTGGCCTTCCAAAGATTTAGACGAAGGAAGCCGGTGACGCCTTGCGGATTTAGCCGCCCGGCCGTTTGAGGTATCTGAAATAACGCTAAAAAGATCACAACTGCCACTGTAAAGAAACCGGCCAACCACGGCCAAAGAATTCCTCCCATTACTCGACGCCAATAAACTAATATTACAAGAAGCGAAAGAGGTAAACCCAGGAACAACGAACCCTTACTAAATGTAAGTATTAGAGCAATGGCTGTTACAATAAGCCCTAATCCATATAAAGAGCGACGCCGTCCATTACCCATTAAAACATAGGCGACTAGAATCGGGATAATCCTACCGAGGTAAAGGGCAACATTATTAGGAGAGCCATAGATGGAACGCAGTCGCATCAAACCACCTTCTGAAGTGATCAGATTTTGGCCAGTCGCGTATTGCCAAAGGCCAATTAATGACATGACAACGGCCCCCAGGATGAGCGAGTCCAAAAGCGTCCACATCTCCTTATCTCGTACAACCATCAAACGAAGCAGGAAATAAAGAATTATGGGTTCGATAATGACGACTCGCCACTCGTTTGTAGCCACATCCAATCGTTCTGTAAAAATCAAAGAAAGGGTGGCTACCAGGGCAAAAAAGATGACCGCATAGTCGGCCGAAATTAGTTTGATGTCCAGGTTGATCAATTTGTTGGTTGGCCTACTGGATATTTTTGCGGTCAGCCAGCGGAGGATTATTGCAGATGTCGTAACGACTAAGAAAAGTTCTACCGGTGAAAACTGGTATCCAAGCATCGGCTTCGGCTTGACATAAAACGGAAAAGAAAAGACGGTTATTGCCAAGCCCCAGGTTGGTCGTAAATACACAAGAACAAACAAAATTATAAAGGCAAGTCCGTAGAGTATTAGAGAGGGGGCAATATAGAATGTTGATGCGGCAGCAGCGGTAAGCGCCAGTTGGCCACCATCGCCGAGGCGGCGGTAAATTCCGGCTGCTTGTTCACCCCAGGTAGTCCAGCCAGCTAAGGACACCAAGAGAGCCATTACCGAAGTCAATCCCAGCTGAATTCGATGATCCAATGAATCATAGGATTGCTGAACTATCAGGCCCAGGCTGCCCCAATCAACCAGCCTCCCTACCCAGGCGCCGGCAACAAATAAGAGCACCGTCACTATTCCCAGACCGATCACAGTTATCACAATTCCTTTTAACTGAGGTTGATATGCGGCGCTGAAACCGTTCAAAGCCCATTGATCCGTTCCTCCGCGAGTCCGGATCACGACCTCATGTTCGCCCGGTTCTAGTCCAGTGGCAACTAGTTCGTTGGTTATGTAATCTTCTTCAGGATCGGGCGAATTGAGAACAAGCGCCGGTCCATTTTCATCATTTGGCAGGGCATTTGCTGGTTCGCCATCGATCGTTACATAAAATCGACCATGATAATCTGCCCTTCGCACCCGGAGACCGATATCCGTCCCCCAGAATCTAAAGGACGCCGTATCCCCGGAGTTGCCTACATCAGCGCCATATTCAGGTGAGAAGCGCCACTCCCCCTCGAAATCTTGGGCTGGATGGTCCGGATCTGCCAGGTAGAATCCTGGATAGGCTAAGGTTTCTTCCTGGTTAAAGCGTGCTAATCGATCAGCAGTATCTGACTTGGCAATGCTGAAACCCCAGCGTGGATCGCTACTTGGCGTGTTGGGCTCCCAGTTTTCGACAAACATGAAGCCCATCCAAGGCCACTCACGCCGGGCCCGCTCCACTGCTTCTTCTGACCAGCGCGCTCTCATCGATTCATCCACTTGTCCCCAAATCGACGGGGCTCCTTGCCAATCTTCAGGCAGACTGTTCCAGCCCCAATTACCGGCCCAGATAGCCTTGTCACCGTCGCCATTACGTTCCATAACCTCACGCAGCAGAATTAAGCGGCTGAAGTTTAAGGTAGCAGGTTCAACAGTTCTATCTTCAGGTCCGGAATTGAAGCCATAGGGTTTTCCGCCCACCACGTCGAACGCGTCTCCAGCTCCTGCTTCATAAAGCGCTTGCAGATAAAGATGGTCTGAAATATTTCGAGGGCCTCTTTCGACAGTTGGAGCAAGAGGGGCAGTAATAATTACGGCTTCCGGATCCACAGCGCGGATATTTGATGCTGCTGCCGAGAGCAAAGCTGCATATTCGGCCGGATTAACATTCTCACCGCCCCAATGCTCGGCAAGATTAGGTTCGTCCCAAATGAAGTAATGATCGATGACATCCCCATATCGCTCGGCAAAGGCTCTGGCCCATTGAGCGAAAAGAAGCGGATCTTCCGGCGGGCTGAAATCATCGATAGGGTCTCCGTCAAGAACCGGTACAAGAATGAAACCGGCGTCAATAACCTTCTGAACGATTTTGTCGCTGGCTGCCCAGTCATAATTATTGCTGAAATAGAATGACTGCTTTACGGCTGAAAAGCCGAGGTTCCGGATGTCTTTAAGGCTCTCTTCTAACTGTTCGCTGTCATATTTTTCCAGGTATGTATTTACACCGAGGCGAACACCACCGTTTGGGATGGGGTCTGGAAGCTCATTTGGAATACCTCTTGTAAGAAAACGCATTCTCGCAAAGAGCGCACCCATGATAATTAGAGCGGTGAAAGCCAATAAAAATAACCCAATAGAAATAATAGGGGTTCGCCACCTGCGAAAATTCATGAAACCACGGTTCTTGCTCTACACTGAAGTAAAAGTAAGCGATCCCTCATTCAACGGGTTCGAGCTCTTCAGGTACTGGTGTTGGTATCCGTGTAGGTCTGGGAGTTAGAGTAATTGCATCTACCTCTGACAAGTCGATTGTAGAAGCAAGACCATAAGGCGCCCAGGTTGGATTACTGGCCAGGTTGTCGTCTTGTGCTACAGGCTTGGCTTCCAAAGAGTCAAGATTTAAGATCCAGAGCTGCTCATCAAAAATGAATGCAACATTATCTCCGAAAGGCCCCCAACTCATGAAATTTTTGTCTTGAGAAAATCGGCTGTTTTCACCGACAGGTGGGTAAATCTGAAGGGTATTGCTTCCATCACGGTCCATCAGCCAGAGGGTATAACTGCTCCGTTGGCTGTCAAGTGAATCAGTCGCTCTGAGATAAGCAATCTGGCTTGTTGATTCCGCAGGATCAAAAGTTTCTGGCTTAGAAGGCGACCAATATGGGTAGCTCCAAATTCCAGAAAAATTCACAAAAAGTCCCTTGGATCCATTGAATACATTAGATGCCCAGGTATCGAACCTGGGTTCATTGGGATCTTCACCAGCATGTTGTGAAAAAACGAGATACTGACTGTCTGGAGACCAGGACAAATTAGGAACCCAAACCCAATCACCGCGTGTATTATACTCAGTAAATTCCGTTAATCTCGAATGAACAAGGCCATCATCATCTATGTTTTCTACCTCAATGTCAATGATGCCAACTTCATCAGCGAAAGCGTAAGCAATATACCGTCCGTTGGGCGACCAGGCGTAATTGCCACCCCACCAGCCGTAGGTTGCCGGGTAAGCCTCAATTACTCTCTCAGGCTCAAAATCCTCTTCAGGATCTAGTGGAATTTCGCCTATCCAAAGATCATTATTTGCTTCCCAGCCAGGTAAAAGATCCGTTGAAATCCCTTTTGAAAAGGCGATCTGAGGTTGGTCGATCCTGCTGGGATTCCAATCAGCCCATAATACGTTCTCGACCTCGAGGTCTAGAGGTTTCGCGTCACGTTCAGTGCTTACAACCCAAAGTGTGTTGAAATTATCCTCTTCTTCTGATGCCTTTGTAAAGAGCAAATAATTCCCTGTAGGCGATAATCGATAAACGCGATGATCCAACTCTCCGCCAGTAATAAGCTGCTCAGGAAAAGCGGTTGAGCCGCGAAGAATCACGCTATTCCCCCCGTTTATGTAAGCGAGAACGCCTGGAAAGTCTACATTGCCAGGCGCTGCTCCAACACCAATCATAACAATTTCGTCCTGAGGGGGCTCGATTAAATTGACCTGGGTTTCCTGGCGCGAGAATTCAAGGCCATCGTGGAAAATGATGCGAACTGTTACTTCCTGCGATCCTGGAAAACCCGCCTGGATAATCAGGGGGGGATCGGTCGCACTCATCGATTCATTCCTGACAGTTCGTCTCCGAAAGGGAACTGTCTGTTTGACTAATTCCAGACTTTCCGAAACCCTAATCACAGATATAGATAGATTTTTAGTAATCGGGGTAAAAAGCGGTGGATCAACCATATCCAAGTCCCCAAGAATGATTCCCATTTCTTCGAGCACTGTGCGAACAGTGCCTGTCTCTACTAACAGTTCATTTGATTCGCCATCTGCGGAAACAGTAACGCTGAAAGATATTGGCTCAGCACGCTTGATTCCGGGGTCGGAACAAGAAGATACCAGGATAAATAAGACTAACCCTAAAGAAATTAGCCCAGTGGTTCGCTTTACATAAGGAATATCAAAAGGGAACATTTAATTAAGCTTAATATTAAGGTCGATGATTTTCCCTATTTTGTCCTAACATCATCTGCTACAATTTCTGCTCTTATCCAGATGTCCCGAATCTCTGGCGATAACGACCGTGATACTCGCCCACTCAAGTCGAAATCTATTAATGATTTAATTCCTGAAAAAACTGCCAAGATGGGGTACTGGGCAAATTCGGGGTCTGTATTGCCACTCCTTCGAGCAACTTTTAGCCTAAATTCAGCAGCACTTTGGTTTGGGTCCCGAAAATGGAGCAGCCAAAAAACCGATGTCAACTGCTTTGCTAATTCTTCAGGTAACTCCTTTGCCAGAGCACGTTTTGTCCTTCGATCCACACTCAGACCAAGAGTCTTTAGCGTTCCATTGCTCCACTGAAGAGCCTGAGTAGACGACAGCAATATTCCTGCGTTCCGCACATGTAGGTAATAATTATCCAATTCTTGATTTCGGTTTTCCATTTCATGGACTCCTTTTCGACGAAGATTTTTACCCCGCGTTTTCCATGCAGTCAAGGAAAGCCTTTGCGAGAACCAGGTCAACCATGACCAAAACCATGACACAATTGACCAAGGTTGGGGATAATGCTAAACTTTCATTGTGAGGATTTAGAGTCGATTATTCCTGCGACTATGAGCATCAATAGGAATTGGTGTTACCATCATGCCAGCCACAACATCCTCGACACTACAGCTACATGGCCTTGCTCCAAACCCAGGCGCTGAATGGCAACGCCTATTAGATTTTGTCGGCTTCAAAGATAACGACAAAGTTGCCATGTCACGCACGGTTGAAGCCTTAATACAGCGCGCACACGAGTTGGTTGTAGGTGCATACAATCATCTACTTTCAGTGCCGGAAACAGCAGCTATTTTAGGTTGGGAACAGGGGCTGGATGAGGAACATCTTGAGGAGCGAAGGCGCTTCTTCACCATATGGTTATGCCGCACCCTGGGTGCTGATACCAGCGACGAATTTGCGTTTTATCTTTTTCGGGCCGGCAAATACCATGCAGGGCATGGTCCGCGTCATATCCATGTACCCCCCGCCTTCGTGACGACCTCCATAGGGCGTGTGATGGCTGCGTTTGCCCTTTTCATGGACGAAGCTCAGCTGCCAGCGAACCATGTGGCCAGAGCTATGGCTGGCTGGAACAAATACCTGGCCGTGCAGCTTCATATGATGCTGCTGGGCTACCAGGTGGCCAGGGAATATGAAAATGGGGATCTGTGCATACCGATCTCGCTGTTCGGCCGTATGCGCTCTCTGGTAGGGGTCAAGGCGTTAACTGCGCACGCTAAGCAGGGTGACGCTGTTGGGGAAGTCCTGCGAAAGCTCTTCAGCTATTACCCCCATGCCTGCTCTGAAGCACTGGAACGCGTTTGGCAGTCTGAAGAGAGACAGAATTCGCTCTGGACTGAAATTTCGCCTGCTTATGTACTTCGTTCTGGCTGGCGGATTCTAGTAAACGGCCGTGACGTAAACTACAACGGCCGTTCTACCACGCCACTCCATACCGAGGACAAAATAGCCATATTTCCCCCGGGCA
>BTQB01000090.1:0-8807 GCA_036985655.1 Anaerolineae bacterium
ATTTTCACCAGCAGATAGAAAACCATATTATGATGTCTTCTTAAATATTTTTAATGATGAGCTTCCGGCTCTCACTTTGTTCCAGTATGTAAGAAGCTATGGCATCAGCTCTGCTGTTGAAGAGGTTGATATCGGCCAATTCAACTCTCCAAGGGAGATATATGAGAGCTTTGCAAAATGGTTTTTCTTTTATCGAGAAGTGGCTGTTGCTTGCCCAGGGGAGGAGACTTGAACGGGCAATATCTCTATCTGGCCGAAAATTACTTGCTGACGTACTCGAATTTCTTGTCGCTTAATCAATTCAAGTACAGCCAGAAGAGTAACTGAGATTTCCTGGAAAGTAACATCTGCAGAGAGGAGTTGAGAAAAGGATGTTTGGCCGGTTAGATTCATTCGCTGTTGGAGCTTCTCAATCTGTCCCTCGATAGTTAGTTGTCGCTCCCGCATCGCTAGCGATAGCGAACTTTCCCGCACTCTTGTACGGTCAAAAGCTTCTTTAATAGAGGAGAATAACAACTCGGTGTTTATGCCAGTCAGATCTATCGTTGATTCAATTTGCGGGGCAGGGGCGATCCGCAGATAAGTTCTCAAACCTCTATCTCTTCGATCAATCAACCAAGAACCAGCCTCCTTATAGCGTTTATATTCGCGTAACTGTCTAGCAAGCATATCGGCCGGATCCTCAGGGTCTTCCAGTACGAGGGAAGCTTCCGGCTGGGGCAGTAGAGCCCTGCTCTTGATGAGCAATAACCTTGCGGCCATAACTAAAAAATCAAGTAAATGTTCTATTTTGCTCTCTTTTAGTTTCTCAACGTGAGTCAAGTACTGGTCAGTCACAACCAGCAGCGAGATAGATGTGATATCTAACTCATTATTTTCTATTAGGTGCAGCAACAAATCCAATGGCCCGGAATATACCGGTAAATTGATTTGATAGGTTTGATATGTGGGCATGTTTATAGCCAATTACTATCAGTAGGGCGGCGAAGAATCCTGGGTACTTCAGATTAAAAGGCTAAAGATAACAATAACCAGGATAAATAAGAGTAAGCCTACAGCTGCTGCGATTAAAAGCTGACGATCTCTTTGCTTTCTCTTATTTTCCTGCTCTCGTATTTGGGACTTCCTTACTTCTTCAATCAAATTTAATTCTTCCATCCTTTTGCCAGATGCGACGTCATCGATAGCCCTTATTGTTTTTGCCTGTTGCATTTGGGCTTGGAGGCGATCGGCCGTTGCTGTCGGTGAATGTCTACCTGCAACTGTCGTGAAGAAGTCCAATGATTGACCACAATAATGACAATTAAGGCGCCCTGACCAGTTCTCTCGACCACATCGGGGGCAAGAACGCATTAATATTTCACCGCAATTCGTACAGCTAACTTGATTCTTCTCGCTATATTCCGAACAATCAGGACAGTAATGTCCGCTAAGCATGAACAGTTGTCGACATGCCTGGCATGTGACTTCATTGGCTTCCGCTGGCTGGTCGCCAACCACGCCACACGACGGGCATTTAAATTTAAAATGATACGAACTATCCATTGGCCGGACTTCGAGGTACTAAGACACAATAAACGAAGCCATTCATCTCGATAAGGTCGACTGTATCATAATTCTCACCTATCGCCTCGAGGATAGGCGGAGGGTAAAACTGGGCACGAAAAATGACAGTGTCAAATCTGCGCTCAGTAATCATGGCAAGCATCTGGCTGATATCGACTTTACCATTATTATACAGGTTTAATAGCTGAGTAGGATTTGTGATTACTTCCCGATTAACCCTAAGGTTGAAACCGGCATCTTCACTAAAAGCTGGAGAATCTCCTTTGGAGACCCAATCACTTATTCGATTACCTGCCTCGATATCACCAGCGTCGGGACGTCTGCCTAATAAGCCGACTCCGGCAGCATCCACATATTTTATCTCCTCCTCTGGTCTTGGATCTGAGCAAGAAGTCTGCGGCGCTATAAATGTCTCAGTGGGCTTGTCCAGCAATTGGGCGATGAGTTCCAAAGATGGGGTGTCTGTCGGCATATGGAAGACTTTATCCGCCTGCACCAAAAATAACAGGGTAACGAACAAAGTTGTTAAAACTCCCGTCACTACTCCACGCCTATCCCCCCAATTTAGCACCCGGCCAAAGGCGATTCCGGTCAATATGCTAGCAGCCGCAATAGCAGTAACGAAATAAGACTCTCCTGCACCCCATTTCCCGGCCGTGACAGCGTTGATAACTGCGATAACATACCAAATTGCATAAGCCGAAAGCCGCTCAAAATATAGCTGGTAGAGTGCAAAAATTGAGGCAGCGAAAATAAGAACCGTATGTAAATTGAACCATTGTTGAAATAGCCCTATTGCTTGACCTGGAATAAATGGGTTTACATTAGCGGTTATCGTGTTGGTAAGCCAATACCCGTCGGTTGCCAGGTTAATTAGTAAAAAGGTGACTGACACTACAAGGGCAAATGGTACTGCCCATTTAACAGCCCTCTTTGGGTTACGTAAAAACAGGAAAATAAATGCGGCCGCGACGGTTGCGTAGGCCAGCTGTTTCGTATAGCCAGCAAGAAATAAAAACAACATCACCACCAACAATCCCTTATTCCAACTCTTTCCCTCTTTTTCCTCCTTCTCTGTAACGATAACCAGCATAACTATGGCTAGGGTCTCAAACATAACCATAAACATATGCTGTCGAAATAGAGGCCCTACGTGATAGACATAATTGGAAGCCAAAAACGCAAGACCAGCCAGAGACGATAGCCACCACCTGCGCGTCGATCGTTGGACGGCATAACCGATCGCTGCAGCTGTAATCAATGTCCCTATAAGAGAAACTAGTCGGCCGGTCCAATACTCGGGTCCAAACACCCAGACCAAGGGGACGACAGCTAAGTGAAAAACCGGCGGATAATTCGAGGAATAAAATGGATATTTATTGATATCTTGGTACGGTAATTCACCCCTGCTGAGCATGATGGTATCGACAAGCTCAAACCCTTCTCCTTGGTCATAATCAAAGGGAAAGCTGAGAAGCGATGCGGCGAACAGCCCATAGATAAGTAGATAAAAGGTAAAGATCAGAAGGGCCGCACCGATGAACAATCCAGGCAGGCCGTGCCAGATGCTCGTTCCGCTGATTACACTCTTTGGTTTCATCAAGATAGATAAAGGCAGATTAGTCGGATTGAATAAGTTAGATTTGAATTTGGTCAATTAAACAAGAGAATATCGATCATGCAGGTCTATCGCCCAGCGGGAGTAGAGTCAGGCCAACAAAGAACAGCAAGGCGGCCCCAGCCAGTGCCGCTATCTGCACAGGACCAATCAGCGGCGTAAAGGCTTGAAGGTTTGATGACCGCCACCAGTCAATAGCGAACGCGCCAACCGTTATAAATATACTCATGCCCATGAACCCAATCCCAAGTTGACGCTTTGTGATCATACGATGTTGAGTGTATCTGAATTCCTCTTTACATTGCAAACGAATTTGGTATAATTTCGTGCCTAATTTTGTAAGATAACATAACATGTGATGACGCCGCTGGTACAGCGGCAGTTCCATTTCTAGAGGATTTGAAATGACTTTATTAAAGCCTCACTTATTGACATCTGAAGGTCTTAAAAAGCTAACAGAAGAGCTTAAATACTTAACGACTGTCGGCCGGGAATCCGTCGCCGATCGCTTGCACAGTGCGTTTGAAGACGGCCAGGATGATGATTTTGTGGAGAATGCTGAGCTGGAGGCTGCCCGAAACGAATTGTCGTTTATGGAGGCCAGAATCCAGGAGCTCGAAGATATATTAAACAACTACCAAATCATTGATGAAAATAGTGGTCCACACAATACCGTGCGTGTTGGTGATTGGGTAACAGTTAAAGAAGATAACTTTGATGAAGAGGAGCGCTACCATCTCGTTGGGCCTGCTGAAGCCGACCCAACAAATGGTCGAATCTCCAATGAGAGTCCATTAGGAAGGGCGCTGATGGGCGGAAAGATCGGCTCAAAAGTAACAGTAAAGGCACCCAACGGGCTTCTCCATTTTCAAATAATAAAAATTGGTTAGAAGAACCAAACGTCCTAATGAAATACGAGAGCCCGTGATATCACGGGCTCTTTATCGTATGATGGGTTATCGCATTAGTTAAGCGGAAACTGGTTTGGAAGAGTAGAAGAGGTGAAGTATGGCCTGGCAACCGAATGCCCTAGAAAAACAAAGATTATCCAAACTAGAAAAGTTGTTGGCAGCCGGTATCGATCCATATCCACCAAGATGTCAGCGAACTTGTTCAATTGACATTGCCCGAGCGGAGTTTATTAAATCCGAGGCGGAGAGTCACATTGAAGATGAGGTGATGGCTCTATGTGGTCGTATTGTAAGGATTAGGGACATGGGCAAGACTGTTTTCGCCGATCTGGAGGACGAAAGCGGGCGCATCCAGTTATTTATTAGACGGGATGATGTGGGTGAAGAAAGTCACAAGATCTTTCGCAAATTAATTGACCTTGGTGACTTTGTTGAGGCGAAAGGGAGCGTGTTTCGTACTCGTATGGGCGAGATAAGCCTGCGTACAAATGAATGGCGGCTGCTGTCCAAAGCAGTCACACCGTTGCCTTTAGTTAAGGAGCAGGAGATCGATGGCCAGACTGTCCGGTATAGCCCCTTATCCGATGTTGAAGAGCGGTATCGTCAGCGCTACGCAGATTTGGCAGTTAATCCTGAGGTTCGTGATGTCTTTAGAACTCGAGCCAGGCTTATTATTGCTCTTCGCCGTTTTTTTGAAGAGCATGACTTTCTTGAGGTAGAAACGCCCATTATGCAGCCTTTATATGGCGGCGCTGCTGCCAGACCATTTACGACATTCCATAACCAACTCAAGCAAGATCTCTATTTACGTATTTCATTCGAACTCTATCTTAAACGACTGCTTGTAGGGGGGTATGAAAGAGTCTATGAAATTGGTCGCGATTTCCGCAACGAGGGCGTTGATGCCGTCCACAACCCGGAATTTACGCAGCTAGAGTTTTATGCTGCCTATTGGGACTACCAGGACGTGATGGCCTTTACTGAAGAAATGTTAGCTTTTACTGCTCAAGAACTGTTTGGTCAGCCAGAAATATCATTTCAAGGTGACAAAATAAAATTAGCTGCTCCCTGGCGCCGGATTAGCCTGAGAGAGGCGATTCAGGAGCATTGCGGCATCGATTATATGGAATTTAGCTCTTCACTTCTCCTGGCCAAGGAAATAAACCGGATTGGTGGACATGCCTCAGACCAATCCTCATGGGGTAAATTAATCGATGGATTGTTGGGTGATTTTGTTGAACCCCGGTTGATCCAGCCGACATTCATCTATGATTTTCCAAGAGATATTTCACCGTTGGCCAAGGAAGTTCCAGGCGATCCCAATCATGTTGAGAGATTTGAATTCTTCATTGGCGGTATGGAGATGGGCAACGCATTCACTGAATTGAACGATCCGCTGGAACAACGGAGACGCTTTGAGGAAATGCAAATTTTATATATGTCTGATGATGAGGAAGCTCATCCAATCGATGAAGATTATATTCGGGCAATGCGTTATGGTATGCCGCCAAACGGAGGCTTTGGCATGGGAGTAGACCGCCTGACGATGTTGTTTACTGACAAAACCTCAATTAGAGAAGTTCTCCTGTTTCCACATCTTCGAGAGAGGGTCGAATAAAAGAAATAACCATAAAAAAGAAATTGGCTTTGACCAAGACACCGGTGGAATATATACTGTTATCAAAGTAATAAATTCAACGTTGACGAAGAGAAGTACATTCTAGAGCTTTTGCAGAGAGTTGGTGGTGCGGTGCGAATCAACAGGTTCGAGATTGGAAATCCACTTCTGAGTTGCGGCCGTAAGAAGGTTTGCCGGGTACGCCCGTTATAGCGCTAGGTTAGATAAATAAGGTTTGGGGCGATCGGCGCTTCAAATAAATCCAGGTGGCACCACGGGCCTCCTCGTCCTGGAACGAGGAGGCCCTTTTTATTATAGGCTATGCAATTTCGCATAGCCATTATCGAAAACACCACTCAAGGAACAAAAATGATAGATATCAACCTTATTCGTGAAAAACCGGAGTGGGTGAAGGAAGAAATTGCAAAGCTTAATGATGTCGCACCCATCGATGAAATAATTGACGCAGATAATCGGCGCCGTGAACTGTTGCTGGAGGTTGAAGAATACCGGCGTAAACGAAATGAGGCTTCGAAGCAGATAGGGCGGTGGATGGGCACGCTTAGAAAATATGAAAGCGATTTGCAGCACACCGAAAGTGGTCACAGCGTTGGCCAATCTAAGGAGGCTCTAATAACGCAAATAAACAGCCTTAAATACAATGTGGATGAAACTATGAACGAAACAAGGGCTTTAGGCGACAAGATTGGCGCCCTGGACGAGGAACTGCGTGCGGTTCAAGCTTTGATTAAGGAAAAGATGCTCTGGGTTCCGAATCTTCCGCACGAAAGCGTCCCGGTTGGTCCTGATGATAGCCACAACATTGTTACAGCAACGAAGGGAAACTCAAAACCAAATTTTGATTTCGACGTCAAACCACATTGGGATTTAGGACCTGCGCTGAAAATAATAGATTTTGAGCGCGGCGTGAAGCTAAGTGGCACGCGTTTCTATTTACTTAAAGGCGCTGGTTCACGGCTGCAGCGGGCATTAATTCAATTTATGCTCGATTTTCACGTTAGCCAACATGGGTATACGGAGATTTACCCACCATTCATGGTGCGTTCAGAAATGTTTGTCGGGGCTGCTCAGCTGCCAAAATTCCGGGAAAACATCTATAGGGACGCTGAAGAGGATTTCATGTGGCTGGCTACTGCCGAAATCGCCCTAACAAATATTCACCGTGATGAAATACTAGAAGAAGAGGATTTACCTCGAAATTACGTGGCCTATACGCCGTGTTTTCGAAGAGAGAAAATGAGTGCTGGACGAGATGTGCGGGGAATTAAGCGTGGTCACCAATTTGATAAAGTTGAGATGTATAAATTTACAACCCCAGATGTCTCCTATACTGCCCTAGAAGAACTCGTCGCCCAGGCAGGAGCTGTATGTGAAGCTCTTGAATTACCCTATCGAATAGTAGAAATGGTTACAGGCGACCTGGGATTCTCTGCGGCCAAGAAGTATGATTTGGAAGTCTGGGCAGCGGGCAGCGAAGAATGGCTCGAAGTGAGCTCTTGCAGCAATTGCGAATCCTTTCAGGCGAGACGAGCCAATATTCGATACAGGCCAAAAGAAGGCGGAAAACCAAGATATGTCCATACTTTAAATGGGAGCGGTCTTGCGCTACCTAGGGTTTTGATCGCAATAATGGAAAACTATCAAAATAGAGACGGATCGATAAACATTCCTGAAGTTCTTCAGCCATATATGGCTGGAATAACAGTTATCGAATAAGATGAAATCTGTGAAGGTTAAAATTAATCGTTAATTAGATCGCGATAAAGCTCGATCATCTTTTCGACAATAATCGACCAGGAATAATCTTGTGCATATGCTCGCGCTGCCAAGCCTAGCTGATCCCGACAGCGGCGGTCTATCAACAAAGTAAATATCCGCTCAGCAAGAGCTTCCGGATTTCTCGAAGGCACATGGAATCCATTTTCGCCATCTCTTATGAGGAAGGCCAATCCGCCGACTTCGGATGCAATAACCGGAGTACCCATAGCCATTGCTTCCAGAGCCACTAATCCAAAACTCTCGTAATGAGATGGCATAACGACCATCTCGGCCGCGGCATAGTAATCTGGTAAATCATCCTGGGCCTTTGATCCCAAAAAAGTGACAATATCAGTTACGCCCAGGGATTGCCTGAGGCCTTGAAGGCGAGTCATCTCATCATCGACAGTGTCGCTCCAGGGATCACCACCGATTATGGTTACACTTACATGATCTGCTAATTCGGGATTTTGCTTCTGTATAAGGGCGATAGCTAGCAAAAGCGTATTGATACCTTTCAAAGGTTCGATTCGGCCGGCAAAAAGGATGTTTTTGTGGTCCACCGGCAATTCGAGGTTTGCTTTAGCGATCTTCCGGGGAATAGGGGAGAACCGATTAAGGTCCACCCCTGGTGGGATAACAACGACTTTTTCCATATTGGCTCCATAAAGCCAATGAAGCTGAGCGTATTCTGCCAATGTAGCTGCTATTACGCGATCAACAAAGGAAAGGATGTGACTTTCACCGTCAATACGTGCTTGCGGTGCTCGATCACTTTCCGAATCACTCACACGATTTTTCATGTGTCCCAATGTATGGAACATCTGGAGGACAGGCACATCAGGCCACTGGTTTTTCAAACCTTCTGCGACTAGGCCTGACATCCAATAGTGACTGTGGATTAAATTGTAGGTAATACCCTCCTCATTAGAGAAAGTAAGAACGCCATGAACGAAGTCGTCCAGGTAAGCGGCTATCTCGACCGTCGGAATTGGCTTTTCAGGGCCAGCAGCGATATGGATAACCCTGGCGCCGTATCCGAGGTCATGTTTAACGGTCGGTTGGCAATCATCCTCAGAGCGTGTAAAAACATCAACCTTGATGCCTTGTCGAGCTAGTTCGCGACTAAACTCTCGAACATAAACATTCATGCCACCTGTTTTCTTTCCCCCAAGTGTTGCCAGCGGGCAAGTATGGACGCTTAGCATAGCAATCCGCTCTATGGAATTACTGATATTAATCGAACTTTTTTTCATAGAAGGGGTATTCATAAGTACAATTAGCCTATTCGCGCTATAAACTCATTCTTCACCTG
>BTQB01000091.1:0-8786 GCA_036985655.1 Anaerolineae bacterium
ACACGACCGTTTTCCGACCTAGCCTGGTTCCTGGCTATGTCGGCGAATTTGGGGCCCTGCGCTGGGTGTCTGGCGGGCCGGCTTTTCTTGAGGATCAGATCGATATTTTTGAGGAAAATGGCTGGAATCATGCGGTGTACGTCTGGCGCGGCGATGAACCGGAATTCGACGGATTCAACCTGGAATTCGGGCCTGATCCTGATAATCACGAGATTGATCCTGATAATCCCTTTTTAACACTGTTCCGGGAGAGTTGGAGTCAGAACAGATACTTCCCGGAGGGCAGCGGAAACGTTGGCGAACAGGGGACACCCGGACCATCGCTGGAGGATGTGGAACATTGGCTCTATTTAATCGATGTGAACCTCTCCCCGGAGGTCGTGGAGCAAATTGTTGGCTCGGAGCACGATATGGTCGTGCTGGACTTCATCCCCACGGAGGAGAACAACACCAATTTTCCGATGGCCCAGGTAGTCAACCAGCTGCATAAAGCGCCCCGGCCGAAAATTGTCCTGGCATACATAGACATAGGCGAGGCCGAGAGCTACCGGACATACTGGCGGCCTGGATGGGGGGTGGGGGATCCGTCATGGATTGTGGGAGAGGATCCGGACGGTTGGGAAGGGAATTTCCCGGTGGCTTATTGGTACGATGCGTATCAAGAGATCTGGCTAGGAAACAGCGGCATTATGCAGGATATCGTCGACGCTGGTTTCGACGGGGTTTACCTGGATTGGGTTGAGGCCTACTCTGACGAAAATGTAGTTGAACTTGCCGAAGCTGACGGCATTGATCCCGTTCAGGAGATGATCTGGTGGGTGGGAGATATCGCCAATTTCGGACGAGATCAAAAGCCTGGATTTATCGTTATCGGTCAGAACGCGGCCGAGCTGGCTGAAAAGGATGAATATTTAGCCATTATCGACGCCATCGCCCAAGAGCAAGTGTGGTTTGATGGGGGAGCGGACAACGATCCACCCGGAGACTGCCCTCTGCCGCGAACGGACGAAGATGTGGATAGCGATGCCTACCGGGAAAGCCTTTCACCAGCCTGCCAGCGGCAATATGATGATTTTCCGGAAAGCACCTTGCACGTAAGCAGCCAAGAGTACCTTTCCTATCTTTTGCTTGCCCAGAAAAAGGGGGTGCCTATCTTCACCGTCGATTATGCCTTGGAACCGGAAAACGTGGCCTGGGTATATGGCACTTCCCGCTCCTTGGGTTTCGTGCCCTTTGTGGGCGGCCGGGCGCTGGATGGTTTTGTAGAGCCGTTTACTGAATAAAAAAATCTCGTAAGGTTTGATCGCTTTCATATCATCTATAGGCGGTGCCTAAGGAAACCTATGGGGTTTAGTAAATGAGAAAAGGAATTACTTTATGCTTTGAACCTCTAGCCTAATCGTCTTTGCCGCCACTGCCCAAGCCAGAACTTTTTGCAATGACACCTTTGGACTTGAGTATTTGGCCAACGAATCCTTTGCTTTGGTTTTTGGCATCAGCGGTACAATGCTGCGAATATCAGAGGTCGGGCAGTTTGAATCGGTTCCGTGCACAATGCTCGGCTGGATCTTGGATGACGGCCCTTCTCACCATCCAATTCCTCGCCTGCTCGTTTTCGGGCAGCCTATCCCAATACTTATCGTTGTTCACCTGACCATTCATGCAAGTTGTCTCAATCAGTTTGAAATCTACTTCTCTATTATGCAGCGCAAAGCTTTGACCCCGATGGATATGTCGGACTGAGAAGTTGTTAAAGAATGGATTCTTGAATTTCAAGATCAATTCAAACAATTTGCGACGCCTTTCGACGGGAAGTTTGGCGTGTCGAAATGAACGCCAGCTCAAGAAATCGAAGAACTTATTAAATGTGCCTCGCATCCTCCAACCACTTGTGTTGACTTCCATCAACTTGCAGCAACATGCCCCGCTGCGGGTATCGAGGTCGACGAGAACGATGTTTTGGAGCCCGCCGTTTTCTGGGGCTTGAAAGGCCGGCTCCTCGTCTTATCCGGCGCACTGTTGAACGAGACAGCACAATGTCATGGCGTTCAGCCAGTTCCTCAGTGAAATGCTGGTCGTTGTAATCATAATAAGGTTTCTTGGCCAGTTTGATGACCTTTTCCCTTATGTCTGACGACACCCGTCGAGGCGATGCCCGGCCGCGATTGCCATGGGCCAAGGCTGCTACCCCTTCCTGCCGATATCGTGCCAACATCCGCCGAACATGCCGGAGCGACAGGTCAAGCATCTCTGAGGCCTGCTGCCCGGTCATATGCCCGACGATAACCTCGTTGAGTACCTTGAGTCGTTTCTGTTCTCTTCTGTTCAATGTCACCTTTTCTTTCATAAGGTGACATTTTCACTGAACAATTAGATAGTGACACTTTTTCTGAACAATAACAATGTGCCTCGCAGCCTCTTGACTCTGAGAACATCTTCGTTTACAATAGGTAAATCGGTTTAGTAAACCGGTTTAGTAAGATATTGTTGAGGCTGTCAAACTGACATATTGTGCAAGTACAATGAATGGTCGATTTGTATCAATGGAGGAGAAAAATGAGATTGCGGAAATATTGGCCTATCATAAGTATTGTTTTTGTCCTGATATTCTTGATAAGTGCATGTGCTCAAGAAACTGCAACCCAGGAACCGGCTGTTAGCCCGCCTGAGCCAACAAAAGAAATAGTTGTTGCAGAACCTGAAGAGCCAGAGGAATCTCTTGAACCCATACCGATAAATTTCTGGAATTATTGGGATGGCAAGAACGGCGAGGTTATGCAGGCGCTTATTGACGAGTATAATTCAGCAAACCCTGATGTTGAAGTAACCAATATCTTTATTGGCTGGGGCGAGTTGCTGCCTAAATTGCAGACAGCGGCGGCAGGTGGAGATACACCAGATATTGCCGCCGTCGATCTTGTTTGGATGCCCAAAATGGTGGAAACAGGCATCTTGGCGGAACTTAATGAATATCTAGACTCCTCTGGGGTTGACCTCGATGATTTTTATAATTTCCAGTTAAATGTGGATCGTTATGGCGACACTTATTACGGTTTACCGGTCAGCACCAACAACCTAGAGTTGTTTTATAATAAAGACCTGTTTGAAGCGGCCGGTTTAGATCCCGATGTAGCCCCAACCAGTTGGGAGGAGCTGATGGCGTTCGCTGAACAATGTGCAAATCCAGAAGAAGGTATTTCTGGGATGGAGCTGTTCACAGAACCCGGAGAGGGATTATCCTGGCAGTACCAAGTTTATCTGTGGCAGGCGGGAGGGGACTTTCTCAGCGAGGATTTGAGCAGTTCTGCCTTCAATTCGCCAGCCGGCGAGCAAGCATTACAGTTTTGGGTTGATCTGATCGACGGCCCTGCGCCTTTGACATCGTGGGGCCTGTTTGGCCAGGGCAAGTCATGCATGGTGATGGATGGATCATGGATGGTTGGAATCTGGGCTGACGGTGCACCCTTTGAGTGGGGCACAGCTTCCATGCCTTTTCCATCTGATGGGGAACCAGCTACCAATATGGGGGGCGAACACTTAATCATCTTTAAGGCGGATCCGGCTAAGCAACAGGCTGCCTGGGATTTTGCCAACTGGCTAACCAGTGTAGAAACACAAATCAAGTGGGATAAGGAAACCGGCTTCATGCCTATTCGCGAATCGGTTGCTACAGATCCCGATTATCTATCCTGGCTGGAGAGCACCGAACCCAGGCTAATCCCGTTCGTTGAAAGCCAACAGTATGCCCACAATCGCCCACCAGTTTCTAATTACCCAGAGCTATCAGATGCGTTTTCCAGAGAGCTCGAAAAAGCTCTTCTTGGGGCTGCTTCCGTGACTGAGGCATTGGAGGATGCTGAAGCCGCTGTAAATAATCTGCTTGCTCCGTAGGGTAGGCGTGGTCCAACAATTAAGCCACTCTCGGATTATTCGCGAATGTTGTCCGGGAGTGGTTTCTATTTGATATACTATATCGAAGCTAGCTGACACACAGCAAGATTACTTAATATGCTGCCACCGATCAAAGCATGGCGGAGATACAATCGTTCTGGCGAGTTAACGGCTGCCATCATAGCTCTTGTTCCGGCCGTACTAATCTTTGGAGCGTTTAACATATTTCCTCTACTGTATACAGGTTATCTCAGCCTGCTTGATTGGGATGGGTTGAGCAGCCAACGTGTGTATGTGGGCATTTCCAATTATCAGGAACTGTTAACATCGGAAACGCTCTGGAACTCCCTTGCGGCAACATTCTATTACTCTTTTGGTGTAATTGTTCTCAGCATTCCACTGGGCTTGCTGGTGGCTGTATTTCTCAATTCTGGAATAAAGGGTCAGACTTTTTATCGAACCTTGTACTTCTTACCGGTGGTTACAGCCACAGTTGCTGCGGCCGTGGTTTGGAAGCTGATGTTAGATCCAGGATCTGGTTATGTCAACGTCATCTTGAGACAGGTTGGTATTACGGCTCCAGCGTGGCTTCGGAGCCCAACATGGGCTATGCCGGCGATCATCCTTGTTGGTGTTTGGAAGCGACTGGGGTTCAACATGGTGGTCTACCTTGCGGCTTTACAAGCTATTCCACGCGTCTACTATGAAGTAGCTGAGGTTGATGGAGCCAATCGCACAACCTTATTTCGACACATTACTGTTCCTTTGCTGAGACCGACAACGATGGTGTTGGTAATCCTAGCCATGATCGATTCATTCTTGCTTTTCGACCAGGTATTTGTGATGACCGGCGGAGGCCCCATCGGAAAGACTGATGTAATTGGTTATGTTCTTTATCGATATGCGTTCAGGTACTTTGACCTGGGTAAGGCATCTGCCATCGCCTGGATTATGTTTGCCATTATTGCTGTTATCACATTTATTCAATGGCGTTGGTCTCGATTTGGAGCCCAAGGCATCGAATGATAGTTGAGCTCACTCTTTCCCGTATTAGACTCAAGCTAGGTCAGATAGCTCGGCCGAAAATAGTTCCAAGAAAACTGGCCCGGTTTCCTGTCCATATTGCATTGTTAGTTGGCGGGATTATAATGATCTTGCCGTTTCTTTGGATGCTGACAACATCCTTAAAGCCAAGCTCCTTGATGTATTCAGGACCATACATCATTCCCACCCACTTTGAGTGGGTTAATTATCTTGAAGCGTTGAGGGCTGCTCCATTTACTCGTTACTACTTAAACTCGATCATTATGACGGCAGGAATAACCATTGGCCAGGTTCTATTCTCGTCCCTGGCTGCGTACGCGTTTGCCCGTTTGCGATTTCCGGGTCGAGATCTACTTTTCTTGATTTTTCTGGGCACAATGATGATTCCGATACACGTAACCTTAATACCTTCTTTCTTAGTTGTTAAATGGTTAGGATGGATAGATACCTACCAGGCTCTAATCGTACCCAGGCTTGTTAGCGCGTTCGGTATTTTTCTTCTACGACAATATTATCTAAGCATCCCAAAAGAATTAGACGAAGCCGCACTGATTGACGGCGCTTCTCGTCTGACGGTATGGTGGCGGATCATTATCCCCCTATCAAGACCAGCTTTGGCGACTTTGGCAATATTTTCGTTCTTGTTTGCTTGGAATGATTTTCTTTGGCCACTAGTTGTAACCAACAACCCCGATATGCGTACGGTTCAGCTTGGCTTGGCCATGTTCCAAGGCAAATATGGCACGCAGTGGACCTTGTTAATGGCTGGTACTGTCGCTGCGACTGTTCCTGCCATCATTGCCTTCCTGATTGGTCAGCGCAAGTTTATCCAGGGCATAACGACTACCGGTATAAAGGGTTGAATGGACTACAGTCCAGACTTTTCCTTTCTTACGGGATTTCCATTGCTTGCTTTAGCCCGAAAAGGGAACTTTTAATGACAGATTCTTGGTCGGCCCCAAAGTGGGTCAAGGATTCGATTTTTTACCAGATTTTTCCAGATAGATTTGCCAATGGGGATCCGGGAAACGATCCGCCGAATTTGGCTCCTTGGGGATCATTGCCGGTTAACGACAACTTTTTTGGCGGCGACTTACAAGGAATTATTGATCGATTATCTTACCTTGAAGACCTGGGTGTTACAGCTATTTATCTTAATCCTATATTCAAAGGCAATACCAACCACAAGTATGACACTGGTGATTATTTTTCGATAGATCCTGCATTTGGTACGCTTGAATTGATGCGATCTTTAGTTAACGAAGCGCATAGTAGGGGTTTGAGAATAGTCTTGGACGCCGTATTCAATCATTGTGGCGAGGGATTTTGGGCATTTAAGGATGTCCGAAAAAATGGCTCTGCATCAGAATTTGCAGGTTGGTTTAATATCAGGTCTTACCCCCTATCGATAGACCCTCCAAGTTATCAGACTTGTGGTGGAACCTGGTATTTACCAAAACTCGACACGTCGAATCCAGAGGTACGAAAGCATTTGCTCGATGTTGCCAGCTATTGGCTTGAAGAGATCGATGTCGATGGGTGGCGACTGGATGTTCCCTGGAAAGTACCTCTGGAATTCTGGCGCGCCTTCCGCGAAAGAGTTAAGCAGGTAAAGTCTGACGCCTATATCGTTGGCGAAGTATGGCGGGACGCACAAGTGTGGCTAGACGGCGATACCTGCGATGGGGTGATGAATTACCAGCTTCGCGATTACATATTGGATTTCTGTGTGCGTGATACGATGGATGCTGAAGATTTCGACTACGAAATCACAAGACTAAGAATGCTTCATGGGCCATCAGCAGAGTATCAGCTAAATTTGTTAGGTAGCCATGACACACATCGTATACTCACAGTTTGCAATGGTGACATCGAGCGAGTAATTCTGGCAATGACTTTCCTTTTTACTTATATTGGCGCCCCAATGGTCTTCTATGGTGATGAAGTTGGTCTGGTTGGACACAACGATCCGGACTGTCGAAGAACAATGCCGTGGGACGAAAGGACTTGGGATCGCAGATTGCTAGATACTTACAAGAAGCTGATTTGGGCTCGTCGAAAGCATGATGTGCTGCATTCAGGAGAGATTGAAACAATCTTGGTTTTTAATGGCGTATACGCTTACCGACGAAGTTTTGGAGCGGAAGAGGCTATAGTTGTTCTTAACCCTCGGGAAAAACAAAAAGATGTATGGATCTGCCTTAGGGAAGGAGGCTCCTCTTTAAAGATTTGGTATGATCTATTTACTGGAAATGACTTTCATGAAAAAAACGGCCATTTGAATCTCGGAGATCTTCCGGCAAAAAAGGCTCTCCTATTATTTCCGAATCGATTTAGCGAAAAGCACACTTGATGACAAAAGTAACTATAAAAGATATCGCAAAATATGCTGGGGTTTCGGCAACTTCAGTATCATTTGCTTTCAATAATCCCAATCGATTGCCAGAGGAAACCGTTCAGCGCATCCTCGAAGCCGCTGAGCATATTGGCTACGTCCCGAACCCTGTGGCAAGAAGCATGTCCACTGGACGTACTGGAACTTTGGGCATCCTTGTGCCTCAACCGATTACGGAAATAATACGAAATCCCTTCCTGCCGGAATTTCTCGAAGGAGTAGGTGAAGTCTGCACCAGCGCCGGTTTCTCGCTTATGATAGTGCCTCCTCTCGAAGGGAGTATGAAGCGAGCGATTGTTGAAGCTGCAGTCGATGGTTTTCTAACGCTGGGGCTAGAGATGTTTAAAGTTACAATGATGGTCTTACACCAGCGTGGCGTGCCCTATGTAATGGTGGATAGCGATCCGGCCGAAGGGGTTCCATCAGTTAATATTGATGATGAAGGAGGAGCCAAGGCTGCTATGATCCACATATTGGAGGCGGGACATAGGAATATTACGATTCTCGGCATACGCTCAGGAAAAGAAGGCAGGTATCAAGATTATGTAGGCGTATTGCGAAACCGCATTGCAGGCTATATCTTGGCACTTCAAGCTTTTGATTTGAGTATGGATGATCCTCGAATCCGGTTAATTGAATGTGCGAGCACGGCGCGAGGTGGTCGAGAAGGCTTTAAACAGCTTTGGGCGATGAGCCCCCGTTCTACTGCGGTAGTAGCTATGAGCGATGTCATTGCCCTTGGGGTGATGAGTGCTGCTCGGGAAGCCGGTGTTCGACTACCAAAAGAATTATCTGTGATAGGGTTTGATGATATTCCCTTTGCAGACTTGGTATTTCCTTCTTTAACTACTGTGTCTCAACCATTACGCAAAAAGGGAAAAATAGCTGCTGACCTGTTAGTTCGATTCATAAATGGTGATATTGACGCGGAGCATAAGGTCTTGCCAACCAAGCTGATCGTGCGCAAGTCTGTCGCCAAACTTGGCCAGGATTAAGCCGAACAAGAAGTAAGAACACCAAACTTTCGGGCCGGCAAGCGCAATCGATCCCATCGACAAGAACATCTGACGACCAGTCGGAATCTGGTTGTCTTGGAAATAAGTCCACTCTAGTAAACCCGGGTCTGCCAAGACAACGACGGAACCTATTGGTGAGATGACTTAAGCCACTTGAAGGGACATGAACTGATACGGTTCCAGAACACAGATCGAGCCAACACTTACCAGGCCGGTATGATTTGGTGCCGCGGCCCTGCTGCCATCCTTTGCACGGCTTGAACAGATCCCCCTGATGTAGTTGGTGCGAGCCAATTTATACTAGATAACCTCCTTAAACAACCCTTAATCCCAACCGGGAAAGGGTCGGGATTTATGTGCTATAATTGGCCCTGAAACCTTTTGCACGGATTCTAACGAGGAAATATCATGGTATGCTCCAACTGCCAGACGGCAAATCC
>BTQB01000092.1:0-8733 GCA_036985655.1 Anaerolineae bacterium
AGATATTGCTTTCGAAAAGAAACAGTGCCCATGATTAATGAGGAAAAATCAGCGATATCCAGAGATATTGCAACTTCAGGCACGGCATCTGGAGCAACTTCACTAGATCCGCCAACAAATTTGATCACCTCAGATTTTTGGTTAGCTGGATAAAAACTATCCGATATCTTAATGCCTAAGGTAACAGTCTGGTCGTCAAAGTTATTACTCCAGAGCAATCCAAACAATAGAGGTATGTCAATAACGCGATACATTAGTCCAATTCCCTGGGTATTAGTCTCATGGTATACAAATGGGATCAGATTTCCACTGTCGTTTCGCGGATCGGCAAGCAGCTGATGAAATTCTGAGTCATGGATATCAAATACAATTCTCCGAACTTGATCCAACTGAGTATGTAGAAAGGTGAGCAGTTGGTTTAAAACCTCAGGTCCATCATAGATCATTTCGTTGACATAAAGATCGTTCTGAAGGAATGTTTCGCCTTTTTCGAAAGAAAAAACCAGGTAGCCTTTTGCATCACCATCTTCCATAAATGCTACGACTCTCCTGCCGGGCTTGAAGAGCTGGTCTTCGATATCCGCTAATCTCCGAATAATCATTCCATGGGTTCGCCTGGTGTATTGATCATAGCATTTTAGTAATTTAGGGGCGTCTGATTCCTCCATGTAGAGAATATTGTCTTTTGATCCTCCTCGAGGAATAGCTGAGGGTAAAACGCGATAGTGGGAGATTTTAGGTCCATAGCCAAAACCCATCCGCCTGTAAAAATCAGGCCTAAACGGATATAGGGAAACCATTGGAGCTTTATTCTTGTGAAAGTGGTCAAAAGAGAACTCGATAAGTTCCTTGGCCACCTTTTCTTTCTTATGGAGAAGATGAACTGCAAGAAGGCCAATTCCACCCGTGGAGACAAGATCGCCGTGAATATTCATTTTAAAGTCATAGAGGAACATCCCGCCTAACAACGAAACGTCGCGATATAAACCAAATAACTGTCTCGTACCATCAATATAACTTTGTTCTAGGCGTTCCATAAACCGGTATCTTGCGTCGGATGATTCTAACTCCATCGCCGGATAAGAATTGGCCACAATCTCAACGAATTCTTGAAGGTCTTCTTGGGGTATCGGCTTGATATTCCTCAATGAAATTCTCCATGTTTCTTGTCTCACTATGTTTGCAAAAGACCGGCCTCCAGAGAAGTTGTCATACCTGCGAAGGCAGGTATCCATCTTCCGCCCCAGAGTGGATTCCCGCTGTAGTTTATCCTTGCGAAGGCGGGGCGGAGCCTGCTCTCACAAAGGTGGGGGAATGACAAGAAAAAAGTTCAAACATAGTATTGTCAATCTAGTCGAGAAGATCGGCGCTAATATGAAAAACTGTCAAATCCGATCAGATCGAAGTCTAAATTATAACCATCTTTTTGCACCACTGCCCTTAAACGTTAAAATGAATCGTTTCAGCAACGTTTAGCAGTTAGGAGTAATCAATTATGCAGCAGATCGTCGAGTGTGTTCCCAACTTCAGTGAAGGGCGCCGTCCAGAAGTTTATAATGCGATTGCTGATGTGATTCGGGGTGTCCCGGGGGCACATGTTCTGGATGTATCGGCCGATCCTGACCATAATCGCTGCGTGATTACCTTTGTCGGCACTCCTTCAGCTGTGGAGGAAGCTGCTTTTCTAGCCATCGCTGAGGCCGCAAAGCATATCAATTTGGAGGAGCATGAAGGGGAGCATCCTCGGATTGGCGCTACAGATGTATGCCCGTTTATTCCGGTTAAGAATGTATCAATCGATGAATGTATCGCTCTCGCTAATCGACTCGGTCAGCGGGTGGGATCGGATTTGGGTATTGCTGTTTACCTATATGGAGCAGCGGCCAAAATACCGGAACGAGTAAAATTGGCAGATATAAGGCGGGGTCAGTATGAACGCTGGCGCAAGGAAGTAGCCGACGATCCAAAACGGAAGCCTGATTTTGGACCGGCCGAGCCTAAAAATTGGGGCGCCACCGTCATTGGCGTCCGCCCGTTTTTAATCGCTTACAACATTTTTATCAATACCAACAACGTAGATATGGCCAAGAAAATCGCCAGGGCAGTTAGATATAGCAGCGGCGGTCTTCGACATGTACAAGCCATGGGGTTCCTGGTAGAGGGTCAAGCGCAGGTGAGCATGAATTTGACCGATTTCACAAAAACGCCGCTGCACCGGGTCCAGGAAATGGTTCGAAGGGAGGCATCCCGGTATGGCTTGTCGATAACGCATGCTGAACTCATCGGTTTGGCGCCTCAGAGGGCGCTGTTTGAAGCCGCACAATGGTATTTACAGGCCGATGGTATTCAAGAGGATCAGATTCTTGAAAACCGGTTATTACAAGAATCAGAGAACGACTTTACTCCCTATGGGATCCTCGAGCGATTAGCTGATGGCACACCTACTCCTGGTGGAGGTTCTGCGGCCGCCCTGGCCGGCGCCCTTGGCGCCGCGCTAGTAGAAATGGTTTCCCACTTGACCGTTGGCAGGCAAAAATATGCTCACTTTCAAGATGAGGTGGAACAGCTGCTAGTCGAAGCGAAACAGCTGCGATCAGATCTCACAGTGAGTATATCCGCCGACGCAGATGCTTTCGATCAAGTCATGGCTGCCTGGCGAAATAAGGCTTTAAGTCCCAAGGAGAAGGAAGAGCAAATTGAGTTAGCCACCATTCGCGCTGGAGAGGTTCCAATGAGCGCTGCTCGTTTGAGCAATCGGGTAGCTAAGATCTCTTATCGAATGGTCGAATCTGGTAACAAGAACGCTATAACAGATGCAGCCGCCGGTGGCTTGCTGGCAAAGGCGGCCGTGCAGATCGCTGCCCTTAACGTAAGAATTAATGCAAAGGAATTAAAGGATAAGCAGCTTGCCCGTCGTTGGCTGAAGGAGCTGGACGAGATCGAGGGAGAGGTGAAGGACATCACCGAGCAAATCATGCGTATCACTGTTGAACGTGGCGAGATTTAGCTCTTGAATCCCGTAAAAAAAAACCAATTCATCCTGCTGCCCCGGTTAATTATTTTCGCGATCTTTCTGGCCGCCTGCCAAGGGCAGGCTAGTAGTGAATCCACTAATCCTCGGCCGGCCTCCGGATCAATTGAATCTACGAAAGTAATTCCACCACCAGTTATCAAAACGATACCGGCGCCATCTAGCGATGCTTCTTTCGTACCTGCTCCTACCGATGTAGGTGGAGCGACGAAACCAACCTCAAGCCCTGGAGTGCCGTATCCGGATCCTCGGGGTGATGATATCTCGACCGTTACACCTACCCTGCCTGAGGTCCAACCGGGTCTCCTGCCGACATTTACTGCACCACCCCAACCCGAAACCTCTTCATGGGATCATTATTGGTTTCGCAGACCTGTGCCTGAAGGTACATCCGTTTGGACAGATAAGGCTTACCCATATGGAAGCAGCCGTGGGGGTGCGTTACGTCCCCATCATGGGGTTGAATTTAACGTTCCTCGTGGCACTGAAGTTATGGCTGCGTCTTCTGGTCGTGTGATCATGGCAGGGGAAGATATAGATACGGTTGTTGGACCAGAACCAGAATTTTATGGGAAGGTAGTGATCATTCAACACGACTTTACGCTTAATAATCAGCCCGTATATTCGCTCTATGGCCACCTATCTGAAATCCTGGTTGAGACAGATCAGGAGGTACAAAGCGGTGATGTGATCGCTCTATCAGGAGCCTCAGGAGTAGCAGACGGGCCTCACCTTCATTTTGAGACCAGAGTTGGAGAGAACGAATACCATTCAACCCGCAACCCACTTCTGTGGCTGTACCCATTCCCAGACAGGGGAGTTGTGGCTGGTCTCATTACCTGGCCAGATGGGGAAGTCGCCCCTGAAGTTCCCATTACACTTCGTCGTCTTGATGCTGAGTCCCCCTATACAGCAACGACATCTTACGCTGAAAGTTCCGTCAATTCAGATGATAATTGGGGTGAGAACTTTGCTCTAGATGACGTTGTAGCTGGCTACTATCTGTTGATCGTTGGAGCTGGCGAAGATAAAACCCAGTTGGAACTTTGGGTATACCCTAACCAAACCAACTTTGTACAAATACAGCTTGGAGAGTAACGAAAAACCTGCTGGTCGAGTTAATTTGCTGCTTTCTTTAATAACAAATAACCGGCCGCCCCTATTAGCAAGCCAACAACGAAAATTGAAACTGTCCAGAGAACCCCAAAATCAAACCAAAATTGTTCCGGAAACAACCGGATAAGGGAGTCTGAGTAATAAAAGGTCCACGTATTAGGAGGAAATAAAATCTCGTGAAACTGGGTAAAGATAAAATTCCAGGACAATAAGATTAACATTATTGCAACAAAAACCACGCCCGTTGTAAACGCGCCGCCATAGAATAAAGCTTTGTAACCCTCGCTTCTTCTTTCCTTGTCCACGAGCAGGAAAATCAACCCCAAGCCGACAACAATTCCCGATATCCATGTGGCTGTTTTAAATGAGTCGAGTACTTTTTTTACATCTATCATATGACCAAGTTCACGATCATTGTAAAAAGAACCCTGGCCATCCGGGAGGCGCAGCTCCTCGAGAACATTGATCACCTCTTCGGCCGGTTCTGCCATCCGAAGATAATCCAACGACGCCCTGGCATAGCTTATTCGCTCCTCCAGTGTAAAACCATAGGGGTCGGGTGCAATACGATTGTATTCAAAGCTCGGATAATCTGGTGAATTCCAAGAAATAATTATTCGCAATGTAGTAAAGGTAACTAGAAAGGGCATTACCAACACTACCAACCAGCGAACGATGACTGTAGCAGAGTTTTTGTTCAATTTATTTCCTCCTCGGTTTCAACATCCTGTGCGGACTGCTTTACCCATCTATCCCCGGCAGGCTAGCTGGGCCTTTTCTTAATAAATACCTGATAACCATTGAATCAATAATTGTTTCAACCGGTGCTCTTTCATCGGTGAATACGATATCTGAACTTTCCGTTGGCGCCAGATTATCAATTGCCGACTGCAGCGCCTCTAGAAGAAGCGGATCGCTATCTCCAGGTAATTGATTGATATTTTGTTTAAGATTTTGTGCCAATGTTGGCCGGTTAGTAGCCACGATTATTGAATTAAATGAACCTGGAACATCTAGCGTATGGACCGAAGGGAAGACGGTCAGCAAGGTTGCGGTAATGGCCTGAACCAATCTTGGATCATCCGGAACGTTACCGACATTAATGGCTAAAACGCCCGTATCTGACAGTTGCTCTTTCACTTCCAGGAAAAATTCTTGCGTTGTTAAATGCCATGGAATGTAAGGCACTTTGTATGCATCCAGAGTGATGATGTCATATTTATCTTCCAATCGGTTGAGCTCGTATCGACCATCGCCAATTATAATATTGATATTGGGCTCCACCATCGCGAAATAATCGCGCCCAATCTGTACAATTGCTGGATCAAGCTCAATACCATCGATGGCAATTGGCCCGAACACTCGCGTAAACTGCTTGGGTATTGTGCCGGCCGCCAGTCCAATGACTGCCATATTCTTCACTTCTATTTCCATCGAAGGATCATTGAAATAAGGAGCAGACAGCATAAGACTCCATACTGAGATTTGCGGCACCACTCCATCATCACAGTAAAACGAATGATAAGCCTGCCCTTCGTTCAATAACAGGTAATTACAGTCATCTCGCCGAATTACCTGAATGTAATTGTAGGCTGATTCTTCCTCAAACAATTGTCCGGAATAATCCTTGATCCCACCTCGAGTGAATAGCACCGCCAGCGGTATTAACACAAGAAAAAAGAGTAAACTGAGTAAGGCCTGCTGCCGTCTAATTTGCCATTGACCAGAAATTCCGATTATCAGCAATAAACTGCCGAAGATAACTGCAGCGATTCGCGTTCCGGCAATTGGGATGATAATTAACACGGGAAGATAGGTGCCGAGAAGGCTTCCCCAGGTAGAAACAGCATATATTCGCCCGCTGATTCGCCCAGCTTCTGAAACGTCGCGAACGCCTAATCTTATCGCAAAGGGAGACACGGACCCCAAGAGTGTCACGGGAATTGCCAGGGTAAAGAGGACGGCAACTAAAGAGCTAATGATGGCGCCAACATTAATAGCAGCCATAGCTGAGGCAGCTTCTCGAAGGATCACGCTGGTCAGCAGCAGCGACACAGAGCTTGCAAATCCAGCAGCGGTAACTATCCAGTAAAAGTAGCCGGGATCAGGGTGCTTGTCTGCCAGCCGGCCGCCAAGAAAATAACCTACGGTTAGGAAAAGCAGTACAAGACCAATAACGTTTGCCCAAACTATGTTTGAAGTGCCATACACGGTCTGCAACATTCGGCTTGTAGTGAATTCCACCGCCAGTGTAGTCATTCCTGCAACAAAAACAGTGAGGTACAGGAACCTGCGGCTGAACACTTTCGGATTTTTCCTATTGGCTTCAAATGAAGAATTATTCATTACCAGTCGTCAGCCCGTTAATCAAAGGTTAATGGAATTGTTCAGCCATTTCTTCTGCTGAAAGTCTTTCTTGATTTTTAAATATCATGACCAGGGGTTGATCGTAGACCGTAAAGCTCTCATCGAATCGGCCTAAAGAAATCCCTCCAAGTTCATCAAAATAGGCATCCACTAGCTCAGGCGGATTAAGTTCAGGCCAGCCAAACGGATCAGGGACCAGGTTGAGCCCAAGAACAGAAGGGGTCCGCGTGGTCACAAAACTTAGCTCATACCCCAAAGAGCCGTCAAACAGCAGGGGATAATATTGGCTGGATAGTGGATATAACTCCTTAAGGCGTGATATAACACCATAATTGCGGTTGGATACGATCACGATAACGTCACTGTCAGCCACCTTTGCCAGATTAGATGACAGCTTATCTTCATTATCAAGTATGCCAGTTCCAGAAAGCCAATTAACGGCATCATTCATATATATCTCTTTTTTAAGATTCGTATTTCCTACCGTCAGATTATCGGGCAGAGAATCATCCCAAACTTCGCTGAGAATTCGGGAATTTGGTTCAATCTGTTTATATATCCATTGAGATGCTTCAATCCAGGGATGGGGTTGATCATAGATTGATATGAAACTGATAGAATAAAGTATTGTAACCGCTAAGACGAATAAAATTAACAACCGGCGTATTTTTATTAATGGTATTGTTAGCAGCATCGCGGCCGCGTAAATCATGAGGAATGGCGTAAGAGGCTGCATATATCGCATAAACTTGACTGCCAGCAAACCAGTGAGCAGGAAAAATGGCAGCGTCCAGGCTGATACGATAAATTCAGGATGGTAAACTGCCGGCGCATTAGGTCCATAGTGAACGGGCGTGATACTCAGTCCCTCACCTCTTTTGAACTCTCTCCACTTAGTCCACGCGGCAAAGGCGACCCGCCAGATAGCCCATAAGAATCCAGCAAATGCAGCGATCCCCAAAACCAAACCCATCCCCCACTTTAACTGCATCTCAATTTGATAGAGGAAAGGCGTTGTGCCGAAGTATTGGCGGACAAAGGGCACGTCTCTAATGCCTCTAACCATACTGCCTTGTAAGCTAGTGTTCATGAGATAACAAGAGCCCCAATTAATGGAGGGTATTTCTATAGGTCCGATATTTACAACCGGGCTTTGAGCAGCACAGCTAAAATCCAGGATAGCAAAGGGATTTGTCACCGCAAAGACTAGAAAGACCAGCCCTAATAGAGCCAGGAAGGTCAAAATCCTTAATCGAGTGGACCGCCGTACGGTTATCATCACGGTCAGGGCTAAAGGTAGCAACAGCAACAGCCCATTTATTTTCGCGCCAACCGCCAATCCGCCTGCTACGGCAGCCATCGATAGGAACCCGATCTTTGCCCTATTACTTAATTGCGATTGAGTGGCAGCAACCATGGAGGTGATACTGGCAACCACAAAAAAAGTGAGGTAAGGATCAACAACAAAAAAATGGGCCAGCTGAATATGCATCACGTTGAATGCCAGGAAAGCGGCCGCCAACAAACCCGTCATTGGTCCAAATAGCTGCTTGCCCAGGATAAAAACGAGGCCAACTGTCAGCGTGTCCACCAGGGCGGTTAAGGCTCTTCCCGCCGCTGTTAGATGTCGATATTCAATCAGGTTTCCATCATTTAGGATATCTCTTACCAATATCGAATCATCGGGCAGTATCGGGGCGAGTGCGGGTCCGATCAAACTGGCGATCTTCGAAGCTGCCACACCAGCGTAAAGAGGAAGATGGCCATAGGCAAAGCGCCTTTGTTGGTCCTGACTGACGACAATGCCTTCGCTTTCAGCGTTTTTCGGCCAGTAGAAGGGATTAAAGGTGGACAGTTGTGGATCTAAAGCGTTCAGCCAATCATCAGGAATTTCGATGGTAGTCCCTACCCAAGAGATATATCTTTCATCAGGGTGGTAATGGTTATAGTCATCCCAATCCAACCCATTAAAACGGAAATATGCGGCCGCAAGCATTATCGCAGCCAAAAAAAGCCACTGGAGCCGTTTAGACATCTTTGAAATTCTATCGAGAGTTGATCTTCTGGTCCATTTTCCTTCCTAGATAGTAATGAAACCCTGGTAAAAGACTCATTGTTCCAGACTGCTCACACCTTCATTTATGAGTTCACTCAATTTTTGCCGGCCGTCATGCTTTCGTTCTTGTTCTCTCTTCAGGTAAGTTTTCTCCGGAAAACAA
>BTQB01000093.1:0-8715 GCA_036985655.1 Anaerolineae bacterium
GATTATCGCATTTGACCACCCCTAGTGGGTTAGGTATAATGCCCTGCTAATAAAATTCAGACCTGAATTGGCAGAATTAGCCACCAGGTAGCCAATGAATTATGGGTTATAAATAAAGGGGCTTTAAGCCCTTGTTTTTTTGGAGATTGACCGAATGCCAAAGCGCACATATCAACCAAAAATCCGCCGCCGAGTACGGGTCCATGGGTTTCGTAAGCGTATGAAAAGTCGCGGCGGCCGGCGTGTCCTAAAAAATCGACGAGCTAAGGGCCGGCGTATCATGAGCCCAAAGATGAACGCGCACGTCAAACAAATTAACTGGAATGCGACTAGAGCTGTCAGCTACCGGACGATGAAAAAGGCTACTGGAGGAAAGAGCCGATAATAAATGCTAAAGCGTTTTCGCTTGAGACACACAGCTGATTTCGAGCGATTAAATAGCGAAGGCAAACGATGGCATCATTCATTAGCTGTTTTGATTGTTAGACCAAATGAGCTTGGTATTAACCGTTTTGGCTTTACGACAAGCAAGCGAGTTGGTAGAGCGGTCGATCGAAATTATGCAAAAAGGCGATTTAGAGAAGCGGTTCGTAGGAGATTGGGAGAAGTCAGGACGGGCTGGGACTGTCTATTCATTATTAAGCCGAAATCCCGAAGAGCATCATCGAGAGAAGTCGAACATGCTGTTAGAGGATTGTTAGATCAGGCGGGTTTAATAATAGGATCTGAGTCCGAAGATCGTATTGGCAATCAGCAGTATTAGTAAATAAGATTAGACTGTCCATGAAACGAATTGCTCTGTTCTTAATCTGGTTATATCAAAAGACAATATCCAGGGCTCTGCCACCTAGCTGCAGGTTCACGCCGTCGTGTTCGCATTATGGGTACGAGGCGGTTGAAAAGCATGGCGTAATTAAAGGGGGCTGGATGGCGATTAGGCGTATTGGTCGCTGCCATCCGCTGAACCCTGGTGGATACGACCCTGTCCCGTGATGGAGGCACATTGTACACGACTAGACGCCCGGCCAAATGGCCAGCTTTAATATTTTTTATAGCAGCCGCTGTTTTTTTAGCTGCTTGTGGAACGACCGTTGCCAATAGTTCCTGGCCAGGCATGACGGCGATCGGGGATGTGGTTTATATCGCTTATGGACCAGAAGTTCTTGCCGTCGATATTAACGAAGAACCCGAAAAAGCCGAGATTTGGAGCTACACTTCTGAAGATATCGGGGCTTCAGTTCAGCTATATGCGGAACCATCTGTTGTCGAAAATTCCGTGGTGATAGGTGATTATGGTGATTCAGGTGGTTTTCTTAACCCAAGAGTCACCGTTGGTATATATGGTTTAGATGTTTCGCAGGAGCAGAAGACCATTCCGGATCAAATATGGGTCAACAATACAGCAGCCACTGATCGAATTATCGCCAGTCCTTTGCAGGTAGGCGACATTGTATACGTTGGTACGGCCGATAATATTATGCTAGCCCTAGATATGAGCAACGACGGCTCTCTTCTATGGCAATTTGAAACCGGCAAACCTGTTTGGTCACGCCCAGCTTATGAAGATGGCGTGCTATACATGGGCTCAATGGATGGCATTGCCTATGCGTTAAATGCCGATAGTGGGAGTGAACGATGGAACCAGGATCTTGGTGGAGCAATCTCTGCAAATATTGTCATTGAAAACGGTCTGATTTATGTAAATAGCTATAACCAGAGTGCCAACGCCTTAGATCCGGGTACTGGGGAAATAATCTGGTCAATTGATACTTCAGCCTCTGTCTGGGGAGCATCCGCAGTGAGCGGGGATGAGCTCTACCTTGTTGATCTCAACGGGACAGTTTATGCGGCCGATGCCATAACAGGTGAGTTAAGGTGGACCGAAGAGATTGGCGAGTTCGTACAAGGCGGGCCAGCAATTGGAGATGGGATCATATATGTGGCTACAGCTGGCGACCCTGAGATTGAAAGCGATGAAAGGCAAGGGAGCCTGATAGCATTTTCAACTGATGACGGAGAAATAATCTGGCGGAAGAGGGTGCCCCAACCACTCTACACGGCTCCACTGGTGGTGGGGGATTCCGTAGTTGTAGGTTTGATCGAGGGCAGTGCTCTCCTGCTTAAATTTGACACTGAAGACGGAAGTTTGACCTGGACTTATGATCGACCAGGAGCGGAGTCAGAGGAGTGATATGTCCGAAAGCAAAATCCAATCTGTGGATCACTCAATAGGATGGAATGATGTTTGATTTACTCGTCATTGATCCAATGACTAACGCCCTATTGGTGCTGCATGAATTATTAGGACAGAACTTTGTCCTGGCCATCGCAGTCTTTACCATTCTTGCAAAGCTTCTCACTTTGCCTTTTAACCTGCGTCAACAGAAGTCAAGTATGCGTATGCAAGAGGTGCAGCCGCAAGTCCAGGCCATCCAAAAGAAATATAAAGACAACCCTTCTAAAATGCAGGAGGAGTTTAAGAAAATTGGTTACAACCCTGCCCAGAGCTTATCGGGGTGTTTACCTACTCTCATTACGTTTCCGATCTGGATTGGCTTGTACAGGGGGATCATCATACTTCTTGGATCGACGCCACTGTCCCTATTTGAGCTTACCGATCGAATTTATGATTGGGTGATTAACTTGTTTAATGTAGGCGCTGCGCTGCCTGTTCCCAACATGTTTCTCTGGTTGAATCTGTCCCAGCCCGACCCATACTATATTTTGCCCGCTCTCGTATTTGTCACTATGTATTTTCAGCAAAAGCTGATGACCCCCAGTAAAAAGAAAGAAGACGATAAAAAAGGCAAACAGAAGAAACAAGACGAAAGCCCGATGGCAGGCATGACCCAATCGATGCAATATACCATGCCCATTATGTTTGCCTTTTTCTCCTTGACTTTTGCTTCTGGCTTATCTATTTACTTTATTTTTTCAGGCTTAATCGGGATCGGAACTAGTTACATAACCAGGAACGCTATCGAGCGAGAGAAAGCTAGCCAGGTTGGCGCCGAAATGCTGAAAACAACGGGAATACCTGCAGGGGCAACCGCTGGATCGGGCAATGGCAGAAGCAGCGGATCTACCTCAAGATCATCCACGAAGAAAAGAAGTAAGCGCCGCCGCAGATCTGCTAAAAGATAGGTTAGCCTGTTACATTAACCTGGCGTAGAGGTGAGATGGAATATGGAATCAGAAGGTAGATATTTAGAAAGCCAGATATCAGAAACCACATCAATTGAAATAAGTGCACAAGATGTCGAAACAGCCATTGAAAAGGGACTTGATCGATTGGGAATTACGAGAGATGAAGCGGTAATCGAGATCTTGGATGAGGGCAGTGCTGGTTTCTTGGGGATTGGCGGCCGAGATGCATCGGTAAAGATTAGCGCCAAAAGCGGCCATGCTCAAGTTGAGGAAGCAGCGTTAGATATAAAGGTAACTGGGGCTGGTGATGAGGTTCTGTTGGAAGAGCAAGATGAGTTAGCTGATTGGAAAGAGGGTCCGTCAGATAAGGATCAATCCCAGGAGGAAAAGCTAGCCATCGAGATAATCGATCAGCTCTTAGATAAAATGAATATCGATGCAACCACAAGTTTGCGTCAAACAGAACCAGATGACCTGACAGGCGAACAAAGGTGGGTCATTGATATTATGGGCGAGGATTTGGGTCTTCTGATTGGATCTCGTGGGGACACATTAAACGCCTTTCAATATGTGGCTCGTCTCATGACTAGTCATGAGACTCATAGACGTTCAAGCTTCCTGGTTGATGTAGAAGGTTATCGAGAGCGGCGCGAACAAGCTCTGGCCAGGTTAGCCGGACGAATGGCTGGTAAGGCCATAAAAAGAGGAAGAGTGGTAACCCTAGAGCCAATGCCGCCTAATGAGCGGCGTATCATTCATATCACCCTGAGGCAAGACGATAGGGTATATACCGAAAGCATCGACGAAGGTCAGCGACGGCGAGTTAAGATTGTGCCTAACTAGGGCAGGAAATAAAAAGAATAACCCTCTTCCAAACTTGTTTTAGATCAACGGCAAGCAGCAAGGTCACTCCCCGAAATACCCTTCCCGATCAATTAAAAAATAACTAACTTTACCCCTGCCACGGCCTCTATAGCCCTAAGTTCTCCTAATACTTCTTCTGATGGTAAGCTGTCCACAGAAATAAATGATAAGGCTTGTCCGCCAGGATGGTGTCGTCCCATCCGCCATTCTCCGATACTAACATTGTGATTGGCCAGGATGGTGCCCGCCTGCCCAATAACGCCCGGCTTATCATCATTTGACATAATGATGACGCTGCCTTCCGGTTTTGCGTCTACAAAAATGTCGTCAACCTGGACGATCCTCGGCCGGACATCTCCAAAAAGAACGCCCGCTACCAGCCGCTCACCGCCATCCCAATACACACGACATGAAACGAGATTTGGATAAATGGATGGACCTATGCCTTTAGTCTGGGTGATCGATATCCCTGCCTCAGCAGCTCTTATCGGGGCGTTAATATAGTTGACATGACCAGATAAAAACTCGGCGAGAAGTCCTTTTAACAAGGCCGCTGCGACGGGTCGGACTAACCGTTCAGCCTTATCTCCTTTAACCTCAACTTCAACCCGACGAATCGGCGCAGTCGCAAGAGCGGTTTGAATCATTCCCAATTTTTCTGCCAGTTCCAGGTGAGGGCGAGTTTCCTCAAAATCTGGACCTGCGGAAAAGGGCATATTGATGGCGTTACGATACTCTTTTCCTCTTAAAGCATCCAGAATCTGCCGTACCATTTGAGTAGCAACATCACGCTGGGCTTCTTTCGTGTTGGCGCCCAAGTGGGGCGTATGGATAACATTTGGAAGGCCAATTAATTGGTTTTCGAAAGGAGGTTCGCTGCTATAAACATCGAGGGCGGCGCCCTTGATTTTGCCTTTGGTCAGGGCATTGAATAAGGCCTCCTCATTAATTAAATGACCTCGGGCAGTGTTGATGATGAAGACACCCTCCTTCATACTTTCAATAGCCTCGGCATCAATTATGCCCTTCGTATCTGGCGTTAACAGCGTGTGCAAGGATATATAGTCAGATACCTCTAGCAGGTCCTCAAGATCGACCAGCATGACATCCAGCTCCTTGGCTATCTCCTCGGACACGAAGGGATCATAGGCAATTACCTCCATATCAAATGATTGCGCCCTGGTAGCGACAAGGCGGCCAATACGGCCAAAGCCAATGATGCCCAATGTCTTTCTATAAACCTGTTGGCCGACAAAGAGCGAACGATCCCACTTTTTATTTAATAAAGTTGCATGAGCAAGGGGGAGATTGCGGCCGATAGCTAACAATAAGGCCATGGTCAGCTCAGCTGTTGCGACAGCATTAGGCTGGGGGGTATTCATTACGATGATCCCTTGTCTAGTCGCCGCATCTAAATCAATGTTATCGATGCCGATTCCAGCCCTGCCCACAACCTTCAGCCTGCTTGCCGATTCTAGTAGCTGAGCATCCACTTGTGTGCCGCTTCTGACAATTAACGCATCATAGGAACTGATTTCCTTGATTAAGATTTCATGATCCAGGTTGAGCTTAATATCAAATTCAGCGTCTTCTGCTTCTTCAAGAAGCTGAATTCCTTCATCTCCTAATTTGTCACTTATTAAGACGCGATACGGTGCTTTATATTTCATATGCTTTCAGTCTTTTTTACGCTCCCTGTTAACTTGATTTGGAGAGATAGGCATCAATTACATCTAATAATTGAGTTAAATCACCTGTTGTTGTATCTCCCATGTGAGCAATTCGAAAAGTTTTTTCTTTCAAAGGGCCATAGCCATTAGAAATAATGAATCCTCTGCCCCTTAAATAACGGTTCATATTTTCAACATTGATATTTAAATTATTGTTGATACAGGTTACAGTTGGCGATTCAAAGCCCCCGGCGGCGAATAGTGTGAATCCTTTGGAGCGAGCCCAACCAATCGTTATATCCCTGAGTATTACGTGCCGGGCAGTTCGATTTTCCATTCCTTCAGCCAGCATATGATCCAACTGTCTATCCAGGGCAAAAAGAAGGGAAATTGCAGGAGTAGCTGGCGTCTGGTTCCGCTCAAGATATTTAACTAGTTCAATAAAATCAAAATAGGTTCCACGATGTCTGACACTATTAGCTTTAACCAGGGCTCTATCTGAAACAGCACAAAATGACAGCCCAGGGGGTAAAGCCAAGGCTTTCTGGCTGGAGGTCAAGGCAACATCTAAATCCCATTTATCAAATTCAAGGGGCGCGCCGCCGATTGCGCTTACTGAATCAACCAATATCTGTATTTCCTCTCCCCGGGGTGTGCTGCGAACTGCGCTGGCAATCTCCTCGATTGGACTTATTACGCCTGTGCTCGTTTCGTTGTGGACCACAGTAATCGCATCAATATCAGAATTCTCCAGTCGCTGAACAACTTGTTGTGGCCTGATCGGCTGACCCCACTCTACTTCAAGGACCTCATTTTCCTTGCCATTTGATTCAGTCACTTTGCGCCACCGATTCGAAAAAGCACCGTTGACACAATTTAACACTCTGATATCGCTGCAATTTCGCACGGCCGCCTCTTGCAGACCAGTGCCAGATGCAGTATTAATCAGAACTCTACCGTTGGTGCGGAAGACAACCTTTAACTTCTCATGAATGCTACCAATGAGTTCAAGGCATTCAGGCGTTCGATGCCCGATCATCCACTGGCTCTGGGCGGACAGTATATTTTTTTTAACTTCCGAAGGGCCGGGGATGAACAGCCTTATGTGATTCTGTGAGGGCTGATTTGAACCTGTCTCTAAGTTGATCATTTTTAAACGTTATCGCCTCTTTGTCAATTAATCTAAAAGCTCTCGCTGCGACGCCGCTGCCTTGTTTATTGGCTATGGATCGAAGAGCGGATGGTCCCATAGCCAGAGCAAGAACCGGTCCAAGGCTAAACGAGTGAATAAAAATTGGCGCCTTGTTTAAAACTTTAGGCCGAGTGACCACTCCTCCATAGCCGACAAATAGGTCAACACCACCGCCAGCTTTTAAGTCACTTGTGCCGTCGCCAACGAGCAGGCTCCTGCCTTTCTGATGACCGAGTAACTCTTTGATAATTTGGAGTTTACCTTCACTAATCGTCAGCGGTTGATTATCAACAGAAACGAACCGCTCGGAAACATTATGGATATGATCGCCTGACTGCCACCATGTTCCTGAGAGGGCGTCAAACTCAATACCGACCGCCCGAATGTTCTCTGTGGGAACCCCCAAGTAAAGGCCAAACTGGACTACTGGTTCATACAATCCGCCGCTAATTATGTAAACATTGTGGCCATGACTTTGCAGGACAGCAATCACTTCGATGGCATCTTCAACTACCGATTGTTTGTACACCTGCCGCAAGGATTCGATCTGACCCCGGGTTGGTTTTACAGTTTTTAATCTCTTTTCGTAGATATCCTCAAGATCAATATCGCCATCCATCGCCGCCCGTGTCAGGACGCTAACTCGCCACTCTTTTCCGGCTGAGCTAGCCAATACATCTATACCTTCAACCGCTGTCAAAGTTGAATCGCAATCAAAGAACACATGTTTATATGGAAGCCAACGCATAATTTCGATCTTAAGGTAGTCAGGAGGATTTAGATCTGCCGATTATCCTGACTTTTTTAGGGCATATCACATTAGAGAGGATTGTATTAGCCGAGAATTGGATTGGCAATTGGAACATTCGACATTGTGTCAGCTTCTAACTTAAATTCTGGATCATTTCAAGTACACTTGCTTGCAACGAACCATTGCTCGCAACACAGCCGGGATCGCTGATCTGCCAGGGGCGCCCGCTTAGATTACTCACTATCCCGCCTGCTTCGTTTATAATGACCCTGCCTGCTGCGCAATCCCAGGGACCGATGCTGAGATTGATATAGACGTCTAATCGACCACAGGCAACCCAGGCTAACGCTTGTGCGGCCGAACCAACCGCCCTAATTGTATGTACTTGATGAGCTAGGCGGCCGAGTAGTTCTAACATTCTCTCCCTCTGTTCATAACTTCTGCCCCAATCTAGCCCGATAACCGCATCTGATAGCTTGCTTATTTTACTCTCACGAATTGGATCGTTATTGAGGGTAGAGCCAAAACCAGCTGCGCCAGTAAACATTTCAGAGTGAACGGGATCGTAAATCACGCCTACAGCTGGATAAAGCTGTTTGAGCCCCTCTTTATCGATTACACTTCCCGGAGGTAGATTATTAGTTGCTGCAGCAATCGATATAGAGTAATTGGGGTGATTCCGGCTATAGTTGGTGGTTCCATCAACTGGATCAATTATCCATATTATTGGCCCGCTCTGAGGCAGCGAGTCGTCTGCTTCTTCTGTCAAAAAGCCATGGGCAGGATACTGCTCACGAATAAGGTTTGTTATGATAGCTTGAGCGAGAAGGTCGGCATCAGTAACAAAATCTCTAAAACCTTTACTATTGACTGTTCGAATCTCACCTTGTAACTCTTTGACTCGCTGTCCTGCTTCGTAGGCAGCGGACTCCGCCAGCCTACTCAGATCCTGGTGTGTTGGGGTTTGCATAAGTTGTTCCTTGGTTGCCTCTTTGACTGATTTGATGAAATTAATGCTGATTTATGGCTTTAAATCGATCAAAGAGATGAAATCAGCTCGAGCTGCATCTGGCAGCTGGATAACAGCAGAT
>BTQB01000094.1:0-8554 GCA_036985655.1 Anaerolineae bacterium
CCGCCGGCCACACCAACAAAAACACCCACACCCACGCCAACTGATACGGCAACGCCGGGCCCGTCTCCCACGGTAACAAACACGCGATCTCCGTTCCCCTTTACTAAGGATCAAGCGAGTCCTCAATATCTACAGAACTATGCCAATAATGCTGGCTGTGATTGGATGGGCATAGCCGGTATTGTCCTGGATCTGAATGGGAACCCTGTGCCTAATGGAGAATACCGGGTTCACGTCTGGGACAGCGGAATTGACGAGAGGGTTGTCGTTGGCAGCGCGCCAGCTTACGGCCCGTCAGGCTTTGAGCAGTTTCTCTATAATCAACCACGATTTCAGGAACATAATGTTCAGCTGGAGACGATTAGCGGCACGGCGGTTTCGCAGGTTTATCGTATCCAGACCCGGACCAGCTGCAACCAGAACCTAATTCGCTTCGATCTTATTCAGAACCACTAGGACAGCATCATAAATGCCCACCTTGTACCTGGTAGGCACGCCGATTGGCAACCTGGAGGATATTAGTCTAAGGGCGCTGCGTGTTCTGAATGAAGTGGGGCTCATCGCGGCCGAGGACACGCGAAGGACCGGACGCCTGCTTAAACATTACGATATTCAAACCTCGCTTACCAGCTTCCACGAGTACAGCGGCCCAGAGAAGATCAATAAATTAATCCAGGAGCTGAAGAGGACCGATATAGCCCTGGTCTCTGATGCCGGAATGCCAGGCCTCTCAGATCCCGGGTTTCGATTAGTCCGGGCGGCAGTAGAGGCCGGAGTGCGCGTTGAGCCCATACCCGGTCCCTCGGCCGCTGTTGCCGCACTCGTTAGCAGCGGATTGCCCACAGACAGATTTTTATATTTAGGCTTTTTACCTCGACGATCAACAAGCCGTCGAGCAGCCCTCAAAGAGATATCGGGAGCGCCATACACCCTGGTTATATACGTAGCGCCACACCGGCTGCTGGAATTCCTGGAAGAGGCGCTGCAGATCTTGGGTGACCGGCAGCTATGTATCGGCAGAGAGATAACAAAGCTTCATGAAGAGTTATGGCGAGGGTCTTTCAGCCAGGCGCTGGCTTATTTTAGCCAAAGAGCCATTAAGGGTGAAATAACAGTTGTGATCGGCGGCAACAACCTTACAGAAGATCTTTGGGAAGATGAACTGGTTCATAAAGCCTTGCTAGACCAGCTGCAGCAGGGTAAATCTCGGAAGGAGGCGGCCGCAGCCGTCGCTAAAGAATCAGGTTGGCGGAAGCGGGAACTTTACAAGCTTGCCCTTGAAATAGAGGTTTGAATCGCTTACTCTGCAAGCGTGAAAATCGATAATCTGTAATCACTTGCTTCGCCGAAGAACTCTCTAACTACTATTGTCCATAGGCCGCTGCTAGATAATTCGAAATCCTCTAACCTTTCAGACAAGCCGGTCAGAGAAGTATCCAGGAAGTAAGCAGAATCACCAGATGGGTCAAGCAGTTCGAGCACGAGATCGCGATCCGGGTTTAATGGTTCTAAAACGATTGATATAATTTGACCCTCTATTCCTTCCAGGCTCCAGGCTGCGGGCAGGCCCGGCGCAAGCATGCCTTCTACAATTTGGCCAATAGTTATATTTCCAGCCAGATCGTACTCTTTGTCAGTAGTGAATTCCAGGCTGATCTCATATTCTCCTGGTTCACCAAAGAATTCTCTTATGATAGTTACATACTGAGCATCGTCTGGAATAGTATAAATAATGGTCTCGCTCTCCCCGGAAAGGTATTCGTCGACAGTGAGAATATAATCGGTGACCGTCTCATCGGCGAGAGAAATCTCCAGGTCCATGTTGGTTCCTAAAGGCCTAACATGGATCAATATATCGTCCCCAGCTTGTCCGTTGAAGAACCAGGCATGAACTTCATCCTCCCGCAGGTACTCGCGCTTGACGTCACCAGCAGATAGGTCGCCGGCATCATATAAATTGGCTGCATCTTCAGCGCCTTTGTCTAATGACAGGCTATAACGACCACCATGGCCGGCAAAGCCGTGGACTAAGATCGAATGTTCACCCGTAGTCAGCAGCTCGAAACCGTTTGCTACCTCCGCATCTCCCGCAAAGCCCTCATCCCATAATCCTAAAAACGAGCCGTCCGGACCAAACAATTCGAGAATAACGTCAAGCTGCTCATCGAGTGATGAGAGGATGATAGTTATATCCTGGCTGGCTGTGCCATAAAAGGTCCAGACATGTTCACCATTTTCAACTAATTCCGAGGTAATTTCCTGACCAAATGCTATAGGTCCACCGCCACCGTATTGGGCTTCTTCGCTCATGAGAAGGTTTAGATTGTAGCGGCCGATCTCGTTAAAGAATTCTTTGGCTTCAACAATATAGGTGCCGTCTGCTGGAAGCGGGATATCGGTTAAAACCTCCGAATCTCCTTCGTACCCATCATCGACTGTAACAAGAAGGTCACCGTTGGGACCGAACAAGGATAGAGTCAAATCTATCCGCCCGCTGCTGGGAGTTAAGCTGATGGTAGCGTATTGACCTTCCTGCCCGTTAAATGTCCAGATATCGGACGCCCCTCTAATCAGATTGCCTTCCACTGTATCGCCAACTGCCAGATGGCCGAGAACTCTATCACGAGTTTGGGGCAGTTCAACTAATTCCATTAATGTTGAAAAAGTAGTTAAATAGGTGTCCCAATTAGCCGGACTTGTGGCCATTACCATTATTGTGGGGATACCGTTCTCAGGGACATAAAGGACAATGCGGTATATGAGGGTTTGCTCAACTAAAGGAAAAACATCCAGCGGATCTTTGTTTACATCAGCATAGGCAGCCGGAATACCTATTGAGTCAAGGGCAGCTGGATCACGGATAATAGAGTCGTCAATTCCCAATTCAACAATAACTTCAGACAGCGCATCGACCGGATCTGCAGCAGGAGGTATAGACTTGCCAACGTAAGCAAAAACGTATGCCCCCTTGTCGATTGGCACGCCTGCCATGAGCCTTTTTGCTGTCTCCACGCTGTCAGTTAACAGCAGCATAAGCGGGCCAAAACGCTCAATCGCTTCGGATTGACGCAGAAAATATGTGGTGTCAGTCCACGACCGGGGCGCGGGTACAATGAGGCCGAAGCGTTCATCTCCATTTTTACGCCAATTTACAGGCAAGCGTCGATCCGTTTCTGGCGTGGCGGTTGATGATGGGAGGGGAGTCATTGTAGGAGTGTCTGGAGGGTTGTCAGTTGGCAATGGTTCGGCCGCCAGGCTTGGCGTAGCGGTGATTAAGATGACCGGAACAGTTACAGAATCAGGGGTCTCCACTCCATTCTTCTGGCATGCAGTAACAGAGATGATAAGAACAGCAATCAATAGGGTCAGGATTCGGCCCAATATTTGGCGTAAACCTTGGCCAAAGATTAAGCTAATCTTCAGGCTGAAAATTATTGAAGTAAGTCTGGAAACGGCGCGGAGCATGTAGATCTTAGCCAATTTGATGGCATCCACCCAGCAGTATAATTATTCAATCAGAGGAAGAATCGGGTATTTTCCAATCACTTCCCAATATAATTAAAATATCAAAATCACCGGGGGGGGATTTAGCGCTGCTAATATTGAGAGGAGGAATATCCATAAGCTGGGTGAGGTAGCGGGCGGTATTGGGATAAGATCCGTAATCGATGATCTGAGTTGTGCGATATTCAGCAGAATCAGCATTGCCAATTTCAGTGATAAGGATATTAAAGCTGCTCAAATATTCTTGGGTCGCGCCTGCTAATCCGAAAACAGGCGTTCCATTATATATAGCAACCCGGGCATTTTCAGCGGCCGTCATTTCAGTCAGGTTCTCAATAACCGGTGTTGGGATTATCGGGGGCGCAAATAATTGATCGCGGAGCAGCCGAATCTTGTCGCGATCAGGGATCAATACAGCCTGTCCATCAGGGGTAACCTCGTTATAAACGTAATCGTAATTCAACACTTCGGAGCGAATACTCTCGCCTGGAATATCTTGAATTAATAGAGCAAGTTGGAGAGCCTCGTTAAGGCTAAGATTCATTTCGACATTTCTTTGAAATATTCGCCAAAGTTCTGGGGCCCGGGTCAGCAACTGGGGGACCATATCAAGTCTCAGAACCTTAGCTCTAAGGGCCAGGATCACTTCCTGCTGCCTGCCAGCTCGATCTATATCACCTCCAAATGTAGCCCTGGTCCGAGCATATTTTAAAGCGGTTTGACCGTCGAGATGTTGGCTGCCAGCTGATATAAAAAATGGATCGTAGCCGTAGCAATTATCAGGATAGGATTTATCGTCAATTGCCTCTGGCACCTCAATATCAATGCCTCCAACTTCATCGACGACCTGAACAAAGGCGTCAAAGTTAATTGTAACGAAGTAATCGATCTCAATTCCCAGGGCGGCTTCAACGGTATCGACCGCGAGCCCGGGACCTCCATCAGGATAATCGTAAGATTCGCCTAAAAAATAGGCTTGATTGATCTTGTTGGGTCCGAATCCTGGTATCTCGACCCAGAGATCTCTGGGAAGGGAGAGAAGGGCGGCCGAAAGTCCAACCGGATCTACTGTGAGCAGCATCATTGTATCGGTGTGGGTTGGCCCTTCTTCATCACATCTCTGATCGATACCTAAAGCCAACATGGTCACTCGATCTCGCCCTGACCAAGGTTCAATTAATGTCCCAATGATTCCGCCAGCAGGGTCCGCCCCAAGATTTTCGGTAGGATCGTTAGCCGAGGATCCGGGAACGGCGGCGGGCTCAGAACCAGCTTCAAAGATGGGGCTAAGAACCTCAAGCTCTGCGGCCAGACCGGCGACAGTGTTAAACAGCCAATACGAGGAGAGCACGAGGAAAAAAACGGCAAATAAGGCCAGCAGCCCAACACCCCATAAGGGCAAGCGAAATCGAGATTGCGACGGCCGCCTTGTTGATGGTGTTGACATATTGATGATACTACTCTGATTAAATAACGAGGCATTATAACATGAGCCCCATGAGGTGCAATTGGCTTGGAAGAGAATTCGAACTACATCAAAATAACAGTCAGTTGGCCAATTTCAGTTGGCCAATTTCTTGACATCGTCATATCCGACCATATAATGAGCAAACATAAAAAAGCGTTGATCGGGACGAGTAATTTCCGGGTCCATGATAGAGAGTGATTGGCCCAGGGCTGGAAGCCATCATCATGAAAACGGAAGCGAAAACCTCCTGAGAGCGGTTTCTTGAACGGTAAACAACTCGTTTTTTCAAGTAAGGAAACCCGGTTAACTCCGTTATCAGTAACAACGAGGGCGCTTGAATTTTTTCGAGCGCTAAAGTTGGGTGGAATCGCGATCGATAGGCTGTCGCCCCAATTGGGTGATGGCTTTTTTTGTGGACTTATTGTTGAGAGATCGGACCAAAACCATGGGTTTTTGCCTTGGGAGGAAAAGATGACGGACGAAAACAGCCCTCGAGTTATAGAGCAGAACGCTGACGACAAAGGGATTCCATATGTGGAAACAGAGTTATACCGGATACGTCACTCAGCAGCCCATGTAATGGCCGAAGCGGTTATCAGCTTGTTTCCAGAGGCGAAGTTGGCCATCGGGCCGCCAATAGAAGATGGCTTCTATTATGACTTTGATCTTGGAAAAGATGAAGATGGGAAGGTTATCACATTTTCGCCAGAGGATTTGGAGGCCATAGAAGGGCGGATGAAGGCCCTACTGAAAGAGCGGGCCGAATTCGTTCCGTCGCAAAAATCAATAAGTGAGGCCGTTGAATTCTTTGCTGACCAACCATATAAGGTTGAATTGATTGAGGAATTAGCGGCCGGAAAGGTGGACGAAAATGGCAATCCTATTAACGAACCTGTTACTGAGGTTGGCATCTACCAACATCGTGAATTTATCGATCTGTGCCGGGGGCCGCATGTATCTACAACAAAAGCGATCAAGGCCAACGCCACCAAGCTGCTGAGGACCAGTGGGGCATACTGGCGCGGTGATGAAAAGAGACCTCAATTACAGCGGATTTATGGCACAGCCTGGCATAATCGTCTTGAACTTGGCGCCTATCTGAAACGGATTGAGGAAGCGAAGAAGCGTGACCACCGGCGGTTGGGAAAGGATCTGGGTTTGTTCCATATTTCGAAGACTGTTGGTTCGGGCCTTCCGCTCTGGCTGCCCAAGGGGACTATTTTACGCGAAACTTTGGAAGGTTTCCTCCGGGAGGCGCAGGTGGACCGGGGATATTTACCAGTTATAACACCTCATATCGCCAAGATAGATCTTTACATTACCAGCGGTCACTACCCTTACTATAAGGACAGCCAATATACGCCTATCGATGTTGACGGGGAGAAATTTTTACTCAAGCCGATGAACTGCCCGCACCATATCGAGATCTATAAAAGCGAGCCAAAAAGCTATCGCGATCTACCTTACCGCCTGGCTGAATTTGGAACGGTTTACAGGTACGAGCAAAGTGGTGAATTAACGGGTCTCACAAGAGTGCGCGGATTTACGATCGATGATTCACATCTCTTCGTTACGCCCGAGCAGCTTGAAGAAGAGTTCATTGATGTCGTCAAATTGATCCAATATGTATTCGATGCCGTGGGCTTTCATGATTTTCGCGCTCGTCTGGGAATCAATGATTCTGAGAGCGACAAATACGCTGGGACCCCGGAAATGTGGGAGCGGGGTGTGGAAGCAATTCAGAGAGCGGCCGATAATGTTGGTTTAAATTATGTCGTTGAACGAGGAGAGGCAGCTTTCTATGGGCCAAAGCTGGATTTTATATTCCGGGACGTGCTCAAAAGAGAGTGGCAGTTGGGTACAGTTCAAGTTGATTTCTGGCTGCCTGAACGATTCGAGCTTGAATATACAGGCGAGGATGGTGAAAAGCACCGGCCGGTGATGATCCATAGGGCGCCCTTTGGCAGCATCGAGAGGTTTGTGGCTATCCTGATCGAGCATTTCAACGGGGCATTTCCCCTGTGGCTGGCGCCAGTCCAGGCCGTGGTTATTCCCATAACAGACAACCACGTTGCTTACGCCCAAGAGGTGGCCAAGGATCTGAAGGCCAACGGGCTGCGAGTTGGGGTGGACAGCAGCAAAAGTCGAATGAACGCCAAAATCCGAAATGCCCAATTGCAGAAAGTGCCCTTTATGCTGGTGGTCGGGGACCGGGAGATGGAAAGCGGGTCGGTAGCGGTTCGAACACGGGACAATGAAGATCGAGGGGCGATTTCGCTGGATGCCTTCAGAGAAAAGGCGTTGGAGCTGATTGCTAGCAAGTCTCTTGAGCTCTAGAGAAGCGCAAGCCCGTGATGGGCTGATAGATAATGTTACCTAACCACGGTCCCTGCTTCATCAGAGTTTAAGGAATTAAATTGCACTTGTGCTTTGTTAATGAATTATCTGCCTATTCATAGATGTGTTCCCTTGTGATCGCTCCAGAGGAAAGGCACAGGACCTGACCCTGCAAAACGGTCAAGGATTAAGTTAGAAGAGCCCTGGCCGGTCCGTTTTGGCCGCACCAAACAAGCGGCCACCGCGAAGTGGGATACGGTGAAAAAGTAAACTTGATAGGAATTTCCCAACCTGCCTCTTGACAACCCATCGATTATGCGCTATGGTTGCTAGCAAATACATCTATATACTTAGATAGCTCGATGGATACTTGTAAATGGAGGTGAGATAACATGGACGCAGAGGAAATATTAGAAGGATTAAGCCAGGAAGAGCGCCTGAAATTGCTAGAGCGCTTGATCCAGGGCGCAGAACAAGCTCAGGAAGAAAGCCTGAGCGTCGAAGACCGGGTTGAAAGACTTGAGTCCCTGGTTGGCCTGGGTCCCACACGCCGGCGCGGACATCGCGGACATCGCGGCCCCCGGATGTTTGTCTGCCATTGTGGCTGCGGGTAGTGAACAAAAGGCTCCCTGGCCAGCTGCTGGGGGGCCTTTTTATGACACATCTTGGGCAAGGATCTTAGGAAAATGGACGAACTATCAGCCACCTTGCTTGACCGGTTGGTTGACAAGACTTTCGCGAACATGAACCGGGAAGAGCAGCTTGCTTTCATTGAGAAACTCTTTTTAGATCTGCCGTCGGCGGCGCAACAAGAATTTCTCCTCAAATTAGCACGGCGCGGATCGAGTGGACGAGCTGAGACTGACAGCCAGTACGGTTTCGAGAGACGGCCAGGCCCGATTATCATGCGCCAGATGATGGCCCAGGGACCGCCGGGTTTTGGCCCCTGGGAGATGTGCTGCCGGGTCATGAATAACCTGGTTGAACTGCCGCAAGTGGATCGGGATCAGGCAGCGCCCATCGCCCGCGTCTTCAACGCGCTAGCCGATGAGACACGCCTCAAGATCGTCAAGCACCTGTCTGATGGCGAATACAGTGTGGAGGAATTGGTGAAATTGCTGGGCATCGCCCAATCTACCACTTCTCACCACTTACGTATATTGAAAGAGAGCGGGCTAATCCAGGGGGATAAGCGGGGGCGGAGCATTTACTATTCGCTAATACAGCCAATAGACATTGAAACAT
>BTQB01000095.1:0-8542 GCA_036985655.1 Anaerolineae bacterium
TCGGATGATGATTCCGATGACGACTCAGACGATGATATGGAATCTGAGATAATCGGCGAGGTCACTGATCAAGGTGGGTCGACATGGACGGTTGATGACATCGAGTTTAGTGTCACAGGAGCCACAGAGATAAAGGGCGACATTGGCATCGGCGATCTGGTAAAAGTACACTTGTTCAAGGACAGCGATGGGGCGTTTGTGGCCCGAGAGATCGAGTTGTTCGATGCTGACGATGATGCCGATGATGATTCAGACGATGACTCTGGTCATGACATCAACGATGACTCTGGTAAAAGCTCAGACGACGACTCCTACGATGACTTTGGTCATGACTCCGACGATGACTCGGGTAAAAGCTCAGACGACGACTCGGACGATGACTCTGGTCATGACTCCGACGATGACTCGGGTAAAAGCTCAGACGACGACTCGGACGATGACTCTGGTCATGACTCCGACGATGACTCGGGTAAAAGCTCAGACGACGACTCCGACGATGACTCGGGTGATGATTCAGATGATGACTCGGGTGATGATTCAGATGATGACTCGGATGACGACTCTGGTCATGACTCGGATGACGATGACTAGACTGAACACCAATTGATGAATAAAACATTAAGGAAAGTCTAATTGACAAATGGGTATGATTAATGCTCTGACGTATCCCACCTCAGTGGTCAACAAGAGGGATACCAAGAGCATTGATCTTAACCCAAGGGAAAACATGAGTATAATTTGCTAGTGGTAGCCAAGACCAAGAACCGGGCCTTAAGGACGATGATCTAAGATCGACTGGGCGGTTGCTAACTTTTATGGCATCGTCACCGCACCGGGAGAGGAAGTAACGGATATAATTTCTGATAACCGACGATATCATCTATCTTTAAGGTCTAGTCTAAATAGATATTGGATTGACAAGCACTGTGCAAAGCGAACAGAAACTATTAGCAGGCATTCGCCAACTTGACAATGAGGCTTTAACCGAGGCACATAACTTGTATTATCCGGCCATATTTCGCTATATTGCTATTCGAGTAGGCAGCCATGAAAACGCTGAAGACTTAACTAGTGAAGTGTTTATCCGCCTGCTGAATGCCGTCAACGAGCGGAGCGCTCCGTCAAGAACATTACGGGGCTGGCTCTATGGCGTCGCTTCCCGAATTGTAGCCGACTTTCACCGCCAACGTTATCGGGAAGAACGTCTTAAGATGGAAAACCAAGAAAATAGCGAACTAAGTGATCCGGCCAAGGCTGTTTCTCAAAAACAAACTTTGAAGGAGCTGTCAACCGCCCTCAACAAGCTAACGAGCGAACAGCAGGAGGTTATTGCCTTAAGATTCGGATCTGGGCTGCCGATTCGCCAGGTAGCGGAAGCCACTGGAAAAAGTGAAGGCGCAGTAAAGCAGCTTCAGGCAAGAGCAGTTGCTAGATTATCTGATTTAATGACCCCAGGGAGAAGCGGCTGATGAACTCGGCCTTAGAGCGGGTAATCGCGGAAAGTCTTGAAGCACTGGAGAGCGGCCGGTCTATCGAGGAGATCCTGGCTGAACATCCGGAGCAGGCGGAAGCACTGCGGCCGATATTAGCAACGGCCGCTAACCTGGCATCGCTTAAAATCGCCCATTCAATTGGCGCCCAATCTAACTCCTTAGATCAATTCCTGGCAGCAGCATCAGCCAAGAGGGGGGCAGCCACAGGGAGCAGGAGGCCGTTCTGGCTCTATGGCCGTCGCTTGGCAGTTACCGCGAGCGTGATACTGCTGTTATTATTGGCGATATCCTCTTCAGTAACATTTGCCGCCCAGGCAGCAATACCAGGGGATGCTTTGTACGGAGCCAAGGTGGTCATAGAAGATATTCGAATTTCATTGGCAGGGGATGGGCCCAGTCGGGATAGGCTGGATGCGGTATTTAACCAAAATCGAATAGAGGAAATAGAGGAGCTGATAGCCAGCGGCCGCAGCGCATCAGGGATTGAATTTACAGGTCGGATTGAATCCATCGATGGACAAACCTGGGTCATCTCTGGAATATCGATAACGGTTAGCGAGGACCTTGTGAATGGCACTCCTTTCGATGTCGGCCAAGGGGTTATTGTTACCGTTAATGTTACGAATGGCGAGGTCAGGGCTGTAGGACTTGTCCGTAGTTCGCGGTTAGATGACGATTCCGAACCTGAACCTGTAACCACAGAACAACCTGAGGATGTTGTTAAACCGGATCTTGAAGCATCTCCAACGTTGCAAACGACTGCTACAGCGACGGACCCTGTAACTGAGACTCCCGTAGCAATAATTTCAGATACTCCGACCCCAAATGGAATCGCCGATCCCGAAGCAACACCAACTTTAGAAGGTGATGACCACGAAAACGGCGATGATGATGGTGATTCTGAAGACGAGGAATCAGAAGATAATTTTGGCAGCAGCGGGGAGGAAGAGGACGAAGAGGACAATAGTGGAAGTGGTTCTGGATCTGACGATAGTGATTCAGACGATGATCTTTCCGGAAGCAGCGACGCTAACGATGAAGAAGACGAAGAGGACAGCAGCGGAAGCGGTTCTGGATCTGACGACAGTGATTCAGACGATGATCTTTCCGGAAACAGCGACGCTGATGATGAAGAGGATGAAGAGGATAGCAGCGGAAGCAGCAACGCTGATGATGAAGAGGACGATGAGGAAGATAAGGAGAAGGGGGGAGATTAAAGACTGAGTCATCGTGAAGGGGGCGTCAGTGTCTGGGGCTAAGGATCTGATTGGGATCGCTGCAATATCAAACATCTTTAGTAGTATCAGAACTGTTTAGAAAACAGCCAATTTTCGTATTGACAACCCAGAACATACGTGCTATTATACAGAACATAAGTTCTACCCTCTTCTCCGGACATGTGGCGTTGTGAGGATCCCCCCTTTTCAACGCCACCTTTTTTTGCTGCGTAAATTGGTCACCTTAAAGTCCTCCTTATGGACCATTTGGGTCCTTGCGATTCAAAATCGGCTGTGGTATTATGTCCAGTACTAAAGCACGTCTCGGCTCTGGAATTATCTGCTTATTATTTAATCTTTATACATACAGCCAGAATCATCACAATCAGGGTAATCATTGAACAATAAGTTGGTCAAACTGGCAGTTAAGTAGAGAAAACCGCTGGCAACCCAGGAATAATGGGTCTGCTAGTGGTCAATAGTGTTAGTAGATCAGGCGAACGTGCAAAGGTGTGCGTTCGCTTTTTTGTACTTGAGAAGAAGAGTAATACCTGGTAAATACCAGGCAGAAAAAATCGTGGCCAATCTGACTGGCAGAGAGAGTTGCTATGATGGGATTAAGTTCTGAGTTCTTTTTTCGAATAATTGGAGCCGCAACATTAGCAGTTGGTGGAGCCTATCTTGGAGCAAGAATATCTGACATATTCTTGGATTCAGGTCAGCTCGATATCTTTATTCTTGTATTTGGCTTAATCGGCGCCTTAGCCGGGTTGATTCTTACGCCACTATTTACAACCCGACCAATCCTGAAAATAAAGGACAGCCTAATTAGAATGCCGGTTGAAAGATTAGTGGCCATTTTCGGGGGAATATTTTTGGGATTGATTGCGGCTTCCCTGTTAACGCTTCCCCTTTCAATGTTGCCATCACCTTTTAGGCAGATACTCCCTCTTTTGTCAGTCATTATCCTGTGTTATTTGAGCGTTGTCGTATTGAGTCTACGGCAGCGCGATCTCAGGGGTACACTGAGCTTTTTGAGGATTGATAAAAAAGCTCTGCCAGTGGAGCGGACTGAGATAGACAGCCAACTTCTGCTCGATACCAGTGTTATCATCGACGGCCGAATCAGCGATATATGTAAAACGGGATTTGTTCGCTCAACAATAATGGTTCCAAATTTTGTATTGCTTGAACTTCAACATATCGCTGACAGCTCCGACCCGCTAAGGCGCAACCGCGGCCGTCGGGGAATGGACGTCCTTAAGATTCTACAAGATGATTGCCCGGTACCTGTGCGATTTACAGATATGGATGTTACCCAGGTCAGAGATGTCGACAGCAAGTTAGTTGCGCTGGCTCGGGATATAGGCTGTCCGATCATGACAAATGATTATAACTTGAACAGGGTTGCTGAACTGCAGGGGGTGAGTGTGCTTAATATAAACGATTTGGCTAATGCAGTAAAAGCTGTGTTTCTTCCCGGTGAAGAACTCTCAGTCAAAATCGTTCAAGAAGGACGGGAGCTCGGGCAAGGTGTTGCTTACCTGGATGATGGCACCATGGTTGTCGTCGAAAATGGAAAGGACTTTTTGCAGGATCAACTGGATGTGGTCGTGACCAAGGTGTTGCAAACCACAGCCGGGCGGATGATTTTTGCCCGGCCAAACCATGAAGAAGCCCTTGTCTAAGGATTAGTCAAAACCTAGACATATGCTCAATTAATAGCGTATACTCGGGAGCCATAAGCAGGTAGGCGCCAGGGATATTGGCCAGAAACCGTCGTTATTAGGCAAAATATTTGTCCATCAACCAGGTAGGATGTGTGATCATTATGCCGCTGAAAATCTATAATGTATTAACCAGGGAAAAAGAGGAGTTTGTGCCGCTTTTCGAGGGCAAAGTGAACATGTATGTTTGCGGGCCCACAGTGCAAGATTACATCCACGTGGGCAATGCTAAGACCTACGTCAATTTTGATGTCGTGGTCCGATTCTTACGTTATATAGGCTACGATGTCTTATACGTTCAGAACATTACCGATGTCGGCCACTTACTGGATTCTGGAGAGGATCGCGTCTTGAAGAAAGCAAGACAGGCATCGGTAACGCCAATGCAAGTGGTGGAAAAATATGCACGGATATATTTTGAAAATATGGATGCACTTGGCGTAATAAGGCCTGACATTAGCCCCAGGGCCAGCGGCCACGTTCCCGAACAAATCGAATTCGTAAAGCTTCTGCTGGATAAGGGTTATGCTTATGAGGTAAATGGCTCAGTTTATTTTGACGTCTCTTCATTTCCTGAATACGGTAAACTTAGCGGTCGCAAAGTGGACGAACTGGAGGATGGCGCTAGAGTGGCCGTGATAGAAGAGAAACGAAATCCGGTAGATTTCGCCCTGTGGAAGAAGGCCGAACCTGAACATCTGCTCAGGTGGTCCAGCCCTTGGGGCGAAGGATTTCCCGGATGGCATATTGAATGCTCCGCCATGTCTCGAAAATATCTTGGTGAGACTTTCGACATTCATGGTGGTGGAATCGACAACATTTTCCCGCACAATGAATGTGAGATCGCCCAGAGTGAAGCTGCCCATGACAAACCCTTTGCCCGATATTGGATGCTTGTGGGCTCCTTAACCCTTGATGGGGTCAAGATGAGCAAAAGCCTGGGCAACACCCTGACCATCTCGGATGCCCTAATGCGATGGCGGCCTGAGGCTATTCGAACATTCATCCTATCCAGCCACTACTCAAGCCCAATCGATATCTCCGACGACGCCATTGAAGCTGCCTATAAAGGGTGGCAGCGGCTGTGGAGTGCTGTCAGCTTGACGAGAGAAAAGTTAAGAACAGCGCCAGATGGCGAAGCTGATGATCAGATTGCAGCCATGCTTGATGAGCATAAGGGGAATTTCATAAAGCACATGGAGGATGACTTCAACGCTCCAGCAGCGCTGGCAACCCTGCAAGAGATCACCAGGAAGGTCAATTCACTGTTGAATCAAAGCGACGAGTTAACCGATAAAACATTGACCGCCATCAATGATCTCTATGGCGAACTGGGTGGAGATATCCTGGGTATCATCCCAGGTGAAAGCCAGTCCGGAGGAGCCGATATTCAACGACAAGATGGACTAATCCGCTTATTGATCGCACTGCGAACAGATGCTCGAGAGAGAAAGGATTGGGCTACGGCCGACCGAATTCGCGAGGGATTGAGTGAATTGGGCGTCTCCCTGGAAGATCGGGCTGATGGAACAGTCTGGAAAATTGGATAGTTGAATAAAAATTGGACTTAGGCTCAACGTAGATTTTGAGCTTGCTCCTCTGAAAATAGGACACAGATTGACACAGATTTCACGGATTAGAATTAGCATGATTCTGTGCATATCGTCGTTTTCATCTATCGTGGTGCGCCGCGGTGCATGAAAACTCCTCTGAAAATAGGACACAGATTAACACGGATTTCACGGATTAGAATTAGCATGATTCTACGAATATCGTCATTATCATCCATCGTGGTGCGCCGCGGTGCATGTGAACTCCTTAGAAGATCTGGTTAATGGAATAATCTGAAAAATTAGTTAGTTGAGTTTAGGAATGGAAAGAGGTTCGTTGAAGGCGTCGAGCTTGTAGAAGTGTTTGAATACCTTTATCGTCGAAATACAGTATTAGAGGCACTGCGGGGCAGCCGGCGGAATCTACGCCGAATATACCTGCAGCAGGGGAAGGAAACACCGCGGCCAATTATTGAGCTGGTTAAAGATCGGTCTCTACCACAGGAAGTAGTTGGCAAACAACAGCTCACTCAGCTTGTTGGGGATAGGAGCCATCAGGGAGTAGCCCTGGAAGTAGGGCCTTATCCTTACAGCTCAGTTGAGGAGATCATCAGACTGGCGGCCGCAAGGAAGGAGAGGCCGTTTCTCCTGCTTCTCGACCTGGTACACGGTCCACAAAATATCGGTCTGTTGCTGCGGACGGCCGAGGCGTGCGGTACGCACGGCGTGATCATCCAAGATAGAAGAGCCCCTGATATCACTCCCCAGGTTGTGATTCACTCAGCCGGGGCGGCCGAGCACCTGCTCATCGCCAGGGTTACAAATCTGGGTAAAACCATTGAGCGACTTAAGCGCTCAGACATCTGGACGGCCGGTTTGGACATGGTGGATGAGGCTCGACCACTGGGCCAGGTGGACCTGGATATTCCACTGGCGCTGGTTGTCGGGCACGAGGGCCAGGGTCTAAGACGATTGGTGCGAGAAAAGTGTGATTTTCTCTTGCGCTTACCGATGCGTGGAAAGGTTGAATCGTTAAATGCAGCAACCGCGGGTTCGATTGTCCTCTATGCTGCCTGGCAGGCCAGATGGAAGGATGACGGGGGAGAGTAGCCACTTTGATTGGGGACTTGGATCACTTGGCTGTCGACTACACAAAGATCCGTCCTTAAACCTATTGCTCCAGAATCCGCTGACCCACCAGTGAGCTTATCAGTTTATTGGCCAACTCGACCGTCTTGTTTTCCAGGTCCGGCATAGGATTAATCTCAAATATGTCTAAAGAGCCTACATGCCGGCTGTCGCTAAACATCTCAAGCAACAACTGAACCTCCCGGAGGTAAGACCTTAATAACATTAAAATAGAAAGGGCATTAGACTGTCGCCTAACGCCCTTTTGTTGTTGAAGTCACTTAATCTTGGATGAGTTATTCTTTCTTAGTGACTTCGCCTTCTAATACCTTGGTTTTCTCCACCGGCATAACTGTTATGTGCTTAATCTTCACATCTTCGGTCTTGGGCGCGTTCAGAGTGAGAACCCCATCTTCGTAGGTCGCCTCGACCGCATCGACATCCACCGTCGTGGGCAGGGTAATCGTTCGAGTAAAAGCGCCATAATGGCGTTCCCGGAGGCGATAATGTTTTTCGGAGATGGTTTCTTCATCCTTTACCTCGCCCTTGATGGTCAGTATGTTATCGGTGATAGAAATGTCCAGGTCATCTGGCTTGATACCCGGTAGAGATGCTTTCACGATGTAGGCGTCGTCTTTCTCAGCGACATCTACGGCTAGCCCTCCATTTGGCTCGGATCGGCGCCATGTTGGGAAATCCATCGCTTCGTCAAAGAGGCGATCGAATTCATTTCGCAGTTGCATCATTTCTCTCATAGGGTTCCATTTTATAAGTGTCATTTTCCTTTACTCCTTTTGTTTTTGATATATTGGCGTAATGTTTTTAAGCTATCATCTACAATCACGCTCGAATCTCCTGGCGTTGGAACAGTACGTAAGCTAGGGCGAAAAGAAGAATGGTTGCGGCTATCAGACCTGTCAGCTGCGGCCAAATCAGCATGGCGCTTTCGCCCAGGGGTAACGGCGCACCCAAGATCATGCCCTGAAGTTGGGCTGGCAAGATCAAGCCGAAGGAGCGGGTACCCGGACTAAGCAAGCCAACTGTGGCTTCGACGTAAAGTGTATTAGGCGAAAATCGGTCCAGTGTTTGAGCCAATTCCGTTTGCGATAGGATTTCCTCTGTTAATCCGGCCTGGACGGGACGGGCTGCTCTAGCCAGAATATTGGCCAAGATATCCCAGAAAACAGTGAAGAAGAGCCAGACCGACAGCGATGCCAAGGCAGAGGTTGCTGGCTGGCGAAATACCACGGAGAAAACCAGCGCCAAAGCCAGCCAAACACCTCCGAAGAATATCGTCACAATTAGGAACAATATCATCCGAACCACTTCTTCGCCGGTGGGAGGAATAATACCCTTCGTTTTTTACAGATTTTATACTTCCGTCCACGATTCACGCAGGCGGCACATTTTGATTTTTTGCAATTTAT